>DAIMIM010000012.1:20356-21035 GCA_036722755.1 Caldimonas sp.
CGAATCGCGACCCGCCCGCCGCGGCGGCGGGGCCGATTCAGGTCGCGACGACTTCCTCGATGAGCCAGGCGACGAGGGCCTGATCGGGCTCGAAGTAGTGCGTGTGCGCGCCGAAGCCGATGCACAGCTCGAATTCGCTCATCGCCGCGAGCTTCTGCGCATCGGGCGGCATCGGATTGAAGCGCGCGTACGCGTTCGCGCGGCCGAGGATGATCGGGTCCAGCGTGTCGATCATCGGCCGGCCGATCGGATTGCCGTCGCCCGGGCTGCTCCACAGCCAGCGGCCGACGTAGTCGCCGCTCGTGTAGCCGTTCGCCCAGCGAACGACGCCGATGTCCGCGGCGGCCGGTCCGTTGCCGTTGGCGGTACGCCGCAGCACCCATCCGTACAGCGACGGGAAGCGCGCCGCGTAGAGCTGGCGCAAAGGGCAGCCGAGGGTGACGAGGCGGATCTCGGCGCCGCAGATCGCGCGCAGCCGCGCGCAGCGATCGTGACCGGCGCGCGGCGTGCCCTTCGGCGCGTCGGAGAGAAAGCGCAGCAGCTCGGCGCTGATCACCGTTCCCTGGCTGTGCGAGACGACGACGATGCGGTCGTAGCCCTGCCGGGACACGTGCGCGAGCAGCGCAGCGTAGCGCGAGAAGATGCGCGCGCGCGGGATGCTCGTGCGCGGGAACTCGCG
>DAIMIM010000013.1:0-20422 GCA_036722755.1 Caldimonas sp.
CGCCGAGCTCACCGGCTTGCCGCAGGCGCTCGTCGAAGAGAAGAACCTGCGCATCAGCGACCAGACGTATTTCGTCGAGGCGATGCGCGCGCAGGGCCGCGTCGTCGGCAGGCTCGAGGCGCGCTCCACGGCGCCGCAGGCAGCCAGCCGTGGCAACCAGATGGAGTTCGATCCGGGCATCGAGGCCATCGCGCCGCCGTACACCATGGCGGCGATGGCCTACTTCGGCGAACAGCTCGGCATGGGCACCGAAGCGCGTTACGAGGTCCTCTCGTACGATACGCACAAGGCCTGGAACTGGAACCGCGGCGACGACAAGGGCAACAGCTTCGCCTGCACGAGCCCCGATCTCGCCCGGGCCCTCCGCCGCAATGCGCATCTCAAGGTCTTTGTCGCCAGCGGCCGCTACGACCTGGGCACGCCGTACAGTGCCAGCGACTGGTCGCTCGCGCAGCTCGATGCGCCGCCCGATGTGCTGGACCGCGTCCACCACCACTACTACGACGCCGGCCACATGATGTACACCCGGCAAGCCGATCTCACGCAACTGAAGGCCGATCTCGCGGCCTGGCTGAAGGGCTCGCTGGCTTAAACCTGTCCGTTCGCGGGCGGCGATTTCGCGTTCGATTTGTCCGCGACCGTCTTGGTGCGCCAGCGTACGGACAGGCGCGCGATTCTGGTCGAAGCTCGGCGTTCGATGGATTCACCGGAGAACGCACGATGACGATCTCCCGCCGCCCGCCGCCTTGCGTGCCGTTTCGCTGCGCCCTGGACAGCGGCGTGACCGCGCCGCGCTGACCGCCTCATGGATCCTGGCACGCGTGCTGTCGACGGGGCGAACGCCAGTGACGGCGGCATGCCCGCCGTCGGCGTGATCCTCGACAGGCAGCTCGCCAGGCCCGGCTTCGATTCGATCGCCGCGGTCGTCACCCACTACGAGCGCCTCATGGCCGGGCAGGAACGGCAGCGCGACCTGCTGCAGGCCAGCATCGAACGCGGCCGACTCGAGTTGCGGGAGGCCCGGACCCTGCACATCGATGCCATGGAACGCTTGAAGCAACAGACGGAGTTCCTCGCGCTCGTCGTCCACGAATTGCGCAATCCGCTGGCGTCGCTGAGCACGGCTGCCATCATCCTGGGCAAGCCGGCGCTCGGCGACGCGCGCATCGCCGCCCTGCAGAAGGTCGTCTCGCGCCAGACGCAGCATGCATCGAGGCTGATCGAAGACCTGCTCGATCTGTCGCGGGCGAAGACCGGCAAGCTGTCGCTGCGGCTGCGCAGCGTCGACATGCGCGAAGTGATCGAGCTGGCGGTCGACGCCTGCACCCCGGCGATGCGGCGCCGGAGCCAGCAGTTCAGCGTCGACGTCGTGGCTGGCGAGCTGCATGTGCAAGGCGATCCCGTGCGGCTCGTCCAGATTCTCTGCAACCTGCTCGACAACGTCTCGAAGTACACGCCCGAGCTGGGAACGATCTCCTTGGTCGCGAGCGCCGACGAGCGCTTCATCGACCTTCAGGTCGACGACAGCGGCATCGGCATGCGAGCGGACATCCTGCCCAGGCTGTTCGATGTGTTCGTTCAGGATCCGCAGGCGGTGTCGTTCAACGACAGCGGTCTCGGCATCGGCCTGGCCGTCGTGCGCGAGCTCGTCGCGGCGCACGGCGGTACGGTGCGCGCGTCCAGCGCCGGCGCGGGGCGAGGAAGCCGGTTCGTCGTCACGCTGGCCCGGATCGATCCGGCGCTGCCGGTCGCTCTGCCTGTTGCAGATTCACGCTGGTGAGCAAACAGTCTCGGGACGTCGTTTCGGCACCCGCGGCAGTCTCGGAAAATCGGCTCGTCGAGCGCCTTCCGCGCACGGACCGGCTGCGCCTGCTTGCCCTGTGTGCGCCCGTCCAGTTGGTTTGCGCCAAGGTGTTGAGCGAGCCAGGAAGGCCTGCGCGTCACGTTTATTTCCCGATCGACGCGACCGTGTCGCTCCTGACCTTGCAAGAAGGACGCGCCGCGCTCGAGGTCAGCATGGTCGGACGCGAAGGCATGGTTGGAATCCAGGTGGCGCTCGGTGTGCCCCTCGCCTCCCTGCGCGCGACCGTGCAAGGCGCAGGCGCTGCCTGGCGCGTGGGTGCCTCGGCCTTTCGGGGGGAGCTCGCCAGAAGCTCGGCGCTCAGGCGGGAGCTGCATCGGTACGCTCACGTCCTGATGACGCAGCTCGCCATCTCGGCGGCCTGCCTGCGCTTTCACGAGATCAGGCCACGCCTGGCGCGGTGGCTGCTGATGAGCCAGGACAGCACGCACTCCGCGACCTTCCACGTGACCCACGAGCACCTGGCCGCGATGCTCGGCGTGCGACGCGTCGGCATCACCCAGGCGGCCGTTGCCCTGCAGCTTGCGAAAGTGATCGAATACCGACGCGGTGAATTGACGGTGCTCGACCGCGCCGCGCTGGAGGCGGCGTCCTGCGGCTGCTATGCCGCCGGCCTGGAGAGCTATCTCAGCTTCGATCCCTGAGCGGGCGGGCGCTGCCGAAAACCTGATCCCAGAATGCGCTCGTCACGCCGAAACCTCCGAGGCGCCCGGCATCGTGATGGTGCAGCGCGTGCCAGCGCTTGCGCCGCTTCAGCCACGCGCTCTCGGCGTGCCAGTGGTGGGTGGCGTGGTGCGTGACGGCATAGAGCAGGTAGCCCGACAGGATGCCCAACGTCAGCGCGCAGGCATGCCAGACACCACCCAGCGCCAGGGCGGGAAGAAAGACGAGCACGACGACAAGCGACGCACTCAGGATCGTCGGGGCGCAGATCAGCGCGGTGGGACGGTCGTGGTGCTCTTCGTGCCAGCGCTTGAATGGCGCGACCCCGTGCAGGACGAAGCGGTGCAGCAGGTATTCGATCACCGTCCAGCTCGCCATGCCGAGCAATGTGAGCGCCGCCGATGCCGGCCACTGCCCAGGCGGTGCGGAGACGACCAGCAGCACTGCGAGCGCCACCACCGCAGAACAGTACAGGGCGAAGTCGGCGCGATACGCCGCCTTGCCATGTTCCATCGAGAAGAGACCCATGCGTTGCCAAGTCATTGTTCGTTGTTTGCCGGCACGTCCGGCTCGCCGCGATCCTGGCAAGCTAAGCCGGACGCTCGCCGCGGTCCGTACGCTGCCGAACACATGGAAAACCCCGTTGCAGCGTACAGTTCGACGGATTTTCGATCGTACCTGCGCTTTGGTGCGGGCCGAGCTCCTTTGTGGGAGAGTTTCGATGCAGGTGGCGCGCAACCCCAAGACCAACCAACTGCTGGCAGCGCTGCCAGCCGCCGAGTGGTTGCGCTGGTCGCCTCAGGTCGAATGGGTCGAGCTGGCGCTCGGGCAGGTGCTGTACGAGTCCGGCACGCTGCAGACGCACGTCTACTTCCCGACGACGGCGATCGTTTCCCTGCTGTACGTGATGGAGAGCGGTGCGTCGGCGGAGATCGCCGTCGTCGGCAACGAAGGCGTCGTTGGCATTTCGCTCTTCATGGGCGGAGAGACCACGCCGAGCCGCGCTGTCGTGCAAAGCGCCGGGCAGGCCTTTCGCCTCTCGTCGCAGATCATCAAGGAGGAATTCAATCAATCCGGGCCGGTGATGCACCTGCTGCTGCGCTATACCCAGGCGCTCATCACGCAGATGGCGCAGACGGCGGTCTGCAACCGGCATCATTCGCTCGACCAGCAGCTCTGCCGCTGTCTGTTGCTCAGCATGGATCGTCTGCGCGGCAACGAGCTGGTGATGACGCAGGAGCTGATCGCCAACATGCTGGGTGTCCGCCGCGAGGGCGTGACCGAGGGCGCGCTCAAGCTGCAAAAGGCCGGGCTGATCCGCTATGCACGCGGCCACATCACGGTGCTCGACCGCAAGGGCCTCGAGGAGCGAACGTGCGAGTGCTATGCCGTCGTGAAGAAGGAATATGACCGGCTCCTTCCGGTGAAGATCTCCACCTGAGCCGCGGCTGACCGGGCGTCGGTCAAGCAGCCCAGGCGATCTGCCCGTCGTTCGGCCCCTCAGCAGTCAACTTTATTGACGCGGCCGCGTCGTGATGCATAGTGATGGTCCGCCGGCATGCCCGGCGGACCAAATTCCTGGCATCGAAAGCATTTCCATGACGACCCGGTCTTCCATCGTGCTCGCAACGACCTTGTGCGCTGGCCTCCTCGCGAGTGCGCCCGCGCTGGCGCAGGAGGTGGTTCTCGGCGCCTCCGTGCAACTGACCGGCCCGGTCGCCAATACCGGCCGCTATTACCGCGACGCCTACCAGCTCGCGGTCGACAAGATCAACGCCGCTGGCGGCGCCAAGATCGGTGGCCAGTCGCACAAGCTCGCGCTCAAGCTCTACGACAACCAGTCCGACGTGAACCTGAGCGTGCGCCAGTACACCCAGCTCGTCTCGCAGGACAAGGTCAATCTCCTGCTCGGTCCGTTTGCCAGCAACTTCGCGCTCGCCGATTCGGCCGTCTCCGAGAAGTACCAGGTGCCGATGGTGCAGGGCGGCGGCGCCTCCGACCAGATCTTCGCGCGCGAGTTCAAGTACATCTTCGGCACGCTGGCGCCCGCCAGCAACTACTTCGGCAGCACGATCGACATGCTGAAGACCCTCAAGCCCGCGCCGCAGACGGTCGCGCTGCTCTACGCCGACGACGCGTTCGACGTCTCGGTCGCCGACGGCACCCGCCCGAAGCTCAAGGCCGCCGGCTTCAACACCGTCATGGATGAGCGCTACAGCACCAACGCCACCGATTTCAACTCGCTGATCTCGCAGGCCAAGAGCAAGGGCGCCGACGTCGTGCTCGTGGCCGGGCACGAAACTGAAATCCTGAACTTCGTGCGCCAGTCGAAAAGCCTGGCCGCTGCGCCCAAGCTCTATTCGTTCACCGTCGGCGTGCCGAGCGAAGACTTCCGCAAGGCGCTCGGCAAGGATGCCGACTACGCCTTCGGCATGACTGCCTGGCTGCCCTCGGTCTCGCTCAAGGACCGCTGGTTCGGTGACGCCGAGAAGTTCGCCACCGAGTACAAGGCCAAGTTCGGCTACGAGCCCGACTACCACGCCGCCTCCGGCGCGGCCGACGTCGAAGCGCTGGTGATGGCGATGGAAAGCGCCGGCAGCATCGATCCGAAGAAGGTGCGCGATGCGCTCGCGAAGATCAAGTTCGACAGCCTCTACGGTCCGATCGCCTTCGACGTGCACGGCCAGATCGACCTGCCGCAGGTGGTGATCCAGGTCCAGGGTGCCGAGCTGGCCGAGATCTATGGCGCCAAGGGCTACGTGAAGCAGCCGAAGTACCCGATGCCGGCCTGGAACGCACGCTGATCCGCGTTCCGGCCTGAGGACGGGCGATGGATCTGCTCGCGCAAATCCTGGTCAACGGCCTGCTGCTGGGCGGCCTCTACGCCGTGATGGCGCTCGGCCTCGCGCTCGTGTGGGGCGTGCTGAACATCGTCAACCTGGCGCATGGCGCGTTCATCATGCTCGGCGCCTATGCGTCCTGGTATCTCTACACCGACGCGCACATCGATCCGTTCCTCGGCCTGCCCATCACGGCCGTCGCGATGTTCGGGCTCGGCTACGCGTTGCAACGCGGCGTGCTGAACCTGGTCGTGCGGGCGCCGATGTTCAACACGCTGCTCATCACCTTCGGGCTCGAGGTCGTGCTCACCTACCTGGCGCAGCTCGCGTTCTCGGCCGACTTCCGCACCATCAACCCGCCGTACGCGGGCAACAGCTGGCAGATCGGCCCGGTGACGTTGCCGGTGGCGCGCTCCGCGGCGTTCGCGGTCGCGATCGTGCTCACGCTCGGCATGTGGATCTTCCTGCTGCGCACGCGGCTCGGCCGGGCGATCCGCGCGACAGCGCAAAACCTGGTTGCGGCGCGCCTCTACGGCGTCGAGCCGCGCCATCTCTACGCCATGACCTTCGGCCTCGGCATCGCCCTGGCCGGTGCGGCCGGCGGCCTGTACGGCACGGTCTCGCAGATCAATCCCTACATCGGCGCCTCGCTCACCGCCAAGTCGTTCGCCATCTCCATCATCGGCGGCCTCGACAATCCCCTCGGAGTCATCGTCGGCGGCCTGTTCCTCGGCGTCGTCGAGTCGCTGACGGCGCTCTACATCGGCCCGACCTTCGCCGACGTGGCGAGCTTCGGCATCCTGTTGCTCGTCCTGATCGTGCGGCCGAGCGGGCTGCTCGGGCGGGCCGCATGAAGCGCTTCTATCTGCCGCTCATCGTCGTCGCGCTCGCCGTCCTGGCGGCGCTGCCCTGGTTCGGCTCCGACACGCTGATCCAGTTCGGCATCAACACGCTGCTGCTCGCCGTTCTCGCGCAGGGCTGGAACATCATCGGCGGCTACACCGGCTACGCGTCCTTCGGCAACTCCGTCTTCTACGGCCTGGGCAGCTACGGCGTCGCCATCGCGATGGTGCAGTGGCACCTGCCGTTCGCCGTGGGACTCGTCTTCGGCGTCGGCCTCGCCATCGTCTTCGCCTGCTCGCTCGGCGTCGCCGTGCTGCGCCTGAAAGGCCACTACTTCGCCATTGCCACACTGGCGCTGGCGGAGGTGATGACGGCGATCGTCTCCAACGTCAAGCTGGCCGGGCAGAACGTCGGCCTCGTCCTGCCGCCGCTCAACAACGACCGGCTCTTCTACGAGCTGGCGCTCGGCCTGCTCGTACTGGCGACGCTGACCATCTTCTGGCTGACGCGCAGCCGCTTCGGCTTCGGCCTGATCGCCATCCGCGAGAACGAGGAGGGCGCCGCCGTCATGGGCGTCAACACGACCCTCTACAAGGTGATGGCGTTCACGCTGGCCGGCATCTTCAGCGCACTGGCCGGCGGCATCCACGCCTACTGGATCACCTTCCTCGACCCCGAGAGCGCGTTCGACATCAGCCTGAACGTGAAGATGATCATCATGGCCGTGTTCGGCGGCCCGGGCACCATCTTCGGTCCGATCGTCGGCGCGTTCTCGCTCTCGGCGGTGTCGGAGTTCCTGTCGAGCGAGGTCACCAACATCGCCGGGCTCTTCTTCGGCGTGGTCATCGTCGCGGCGGTCGTGCTGATGCCGCGCGGCCTGGCCGACATCGTCCGCAACGTGCCGAAGTCCGGATGGCGGTACTTCATGCAGAACATCCGCGCGCATCGGCTATGAAGGCGCCATGACAGCGGCGCTGCTGGAGGTCAAGCACGCGACCCGGCGCTTCGCCGGGCTGGTGGCCGTGAACGACGTGAGCTTCACGCTCGGCGCCGGCGAGATCCTCGGCCTGATCGGCCCCAACGGCGCCGGCAAGACCACCCTCATCAGCCTCATCAGCGGCACGCTGGCGCCGAGCGAGGGCGAGGTGCTGTTCCAAGGCGAGACGATCACCAGGGTGCCGGCCTACCAGCGGGCCCGGCTCGGCATTGGCCGCACCTTCCAGATCATGCGGCCTTTTCCGGGCCTGTCGGTGCTCGACAACGTCGCCGTCGGTGCCCTCTTCGGCCGCGGCGGCGGCCAGCCCAAGCTGGCGATGGCGCGCGAGCAGGCCCGGGCCTGCCTCGATTTCGTCGGCCTCGGCCGCAACGCCTCCCAGCGTGCCGACGAGCTCGGCGGGCCGGGAAGAAAGCGCCTCGAGCTGGCCAAGGCGCTGGCGATGCAGCCCAAGGTGCTGCTTTGCGACGAAGTCATGGCCGGGCTCAACCACGTCGAGATCGACGAGGTGATCGATGTGATCCGCAAGGTCCGCGACCAGGGCATCAGCGTGCTCGTCATCGAGCACGTCATCAAGGCGATCAAGAGCCTGTCGGATCGCCTGCTGGTGCTGCACCACGGCGAGAAGATTGCCGACGGCGTGCCGTCGGAGGTGCTCGAGAACGAGACCGTCATCGAGGCTTACCTCGGCAAGAAGCGCGCATGAGCACGCCGGGCCGCCCCAAGGGCGAATACCGGAGTGCGCAGCACGAAGGTACTCCAGTGAGCCTGCCCGGCAACTCCAGCGGCGAAGAGCGGAGTGCGACGCACGAAGGGACGCCCGCGAACCCAGGCGCCGAGCGCGTGCCGCTGCTGCGCGTCGAGAACCTGAGCGCCGGCTACGGCGAGATGCTGGCCCTGCACGACGCTTCGCTCGAGATCTATCCGGCCGAGATCGTCGCCATGGTGGGCAGCAATGGCGCCGGCAAGACGACGCTGCTGCGGGCGCTCTCTCGCGTCGTTCGCAGCACCGGCCGCGTCACCTTCAACGGCCACGAGCTGGCCGGGCTGACGCCCGACCAGGTGTTCGGCCTCGGCCTGGTCCAGGTGCCAGAAGGCCGCCAGCTGTTCGATCGCATGACCGTGCAGGACAACCTCCTCATGGGCGCCTACCGTCGCCCCGACAAGGCGGCCGTGGCGCGCGACCTCGACCGCATGTATGCGATGTTTCCGCGCCTGTCGGAGCGCACGCGCCAGCTTGCCGGCAGCATGTCGGGCGGCGAGCAGCAGATGTGCGCGATGGCCCGTGCGCTGATGGCCGCGCCGACGCTGATGATGGTCGACGAGATGAGCCTCGGCCTCGCGCCGGTGGTGGTCCAGCAGCTGATGGGCGTGCTCGGCTCGATCCGCGACGAAGGCGTGACGGTGCTGCTGGTCGAGCAGGACGTGCAGCTGGCGCTGGCCGGCGCCGACCGTGGCTACGTGCTCGAGACCGGCCGTATCGTGCACAGCGGGCCGGCCAGCGTGCTCATCGACGATCCGGCCGTCAGGCAGGCCTATCTGGGGCTCTGACGCTGTCGCTCGAACGCCGCTCCGAACCACCGTCACGCTGCTGGTGAACGGGCCTGCCCTGCGGCGGACGGGCCCCGGCGCACGCTCTATTTCAGCTTGAGCTCCTGCAATTCCATGCCGCCGAGGGTCTTGCGCATTGCCTTGCGTTCGCCGAGTTAACGTCCTTCGCAGAACTTCCGCGGAGCCGCCATGCCCAGCGTCACACCTTCTTCGCCGACCCCATCGAATCGCGCCACGCCCGGTGTCCTGAGCGGCATCCGCGTCATCGAGATGGGCCAGCTCATCGCCGGGCCGTTCGCCGGCAAGCTGCTCGGCGAGTTCGGCGCAGAGGTCATCAAGATCGAGCCACCGGGCACCGGCGATCCCTTGCGCAACTGGCGGCTGCTGCAGGACGGCACCTCCGTGTGGTGGCAGGTGCAGTCGCGCAACAAGCGCTCGATCGCGCTCGACCTGCGCGGCGCCGAAGGCCAGGAGATCGCCCGCCGCCTGCTCGCCGAGGCCGACGTGCTGATCGAGAACTTCCGGCCCGGCACGCTCGAAGGCTGGGGCCTCGGGCCCGACCTGCTCGCCGCCGTCAATCCCGGCCTCGTCACGTTGCGCATCTCCGGCTTCGGCCAGACCGGCCCGTACCGCGACCTGCCGGGCTTCGGCGTGATCGGCGAAGCCATGGGCGGCCTGCGCCACCTGACCGGCGAGCCGGGCCGGGTGCCGGTGCGCTGCGGCATCTCGATCGGCGATTCGCTGGCTGCGCTGCACGGCACGATCGGTGCGCTGCTCGCGCTCTATCACCGCAAGGTCAACGGCGGGGCCGGTCAGGTGATCGATGTGTCGCTGCACGAGTCGGTGTTTAGCGTCATGGAAAGCCTGATCCCCGAATACAGCGCCTTCGGCGTCGTGCGCGAAGCCGCGGGCAGCGCCTTGCCGGGCATCGCGCCGTCGAACGCCTATGCCTGCCTCGATGGCGTCGTGCTCGTCGCCGGCAATGGCGACAGCATCTTCAAGCGGCTCATGCAGACGATCGGTCGCGCCGACCTCGGGGCGGCGCCCGATCTCGCGAGCAACGCGGGCCGCGTCGCACGGGTGGGCGAGATCGATGCGGCGATTGGCGCCTGGGCGGCGTCGCGCCCCGTCGCCGAGGTCGTGTCCTTGCTGGCCGCGGCGCGGGTTCCGGCGGGCAAGGTCTACACCGCCAAGGACATCGACGAAGACCCGCACTACCGCGCCCGCGACATGATTCTTCGTCAGCAGACGCGCGACGGCAACGCGCTCGACGTGCCGGGCATCGTGCCCAAGCTGTCACTGACGCCGGGCAGCGTGCGCGGCTCGGCGCCGCGCCTCGGCGACGATACCGATGCGGTGCTTGCCGAGATGGGTCTGAGCGCAGCCGACATCGCGCTGTTGCGCGAGAAAGGGATCGTCGCGTGAGCGCCAGCGCATGGCACGGCGCGTTGCGTCACTCGAGGACGATGCCCGCGTCCTTGACGAGCCTGGCCCACTTGTCGAGCTCCTCCTGGATGAACGTGCCGAACTCGGCCGCCGAGCCGCTGCCCGGCTGCGCGCCCTTCGAGATCAGCTCCTTGCGCACCTCGGGGAGCGCGAGCACCTTCATCACGTCGTCGTGCAGCTTGGCGACCACGGCCGGCGGCGTTCCATTGGGCGCGAGCAGGCCGAACCAGCCCTCGGCCTGATAGCTGGGCAGGCCCGAGGCCATCACCGTCGGCAGATTCGGCTCGGCCTCGAGCGGCTGCGTGCCGGTGACGGCGATGGCGCGCAGGCGCCCGGCCTGGATCTGCGGCATCACGGTCTGCGTCGGCGCGAACATGAGCTCGATCTGGCCGCCGAGCAGGTCGGTCATCGCCTGACCCGTTCCCTTGTAGGGCACGTGCATCATGTCGACTCCGGCGCGGGCCTTGAAGAGCTCGCCGGCGAGGTGCGACGCGGCGCCGATGCCCGATGAGCCGAAGTGCAGCTTGCCGGGATTGGCCTTGGCGTACGCGATGAGCTCCCTGGTGTTGTGGATCGGCACGTTGGGGTTGACGACGATCGTGTAGGCCTCGGCCGAGACCAGCGCCACCGGCGCCAGCCTGACGATGTTCTTCTCGGTGATCGCCGCGGTCGACGCCATGACCAGGGTCGTGCCGTCCGGCGCCGAGCCGGCGACGATGTCGGTGCCGATGTGCCCGCTCGCGCCGGCCCGGTTTTCGACGATCACGTTCTGGCCCCAGATCGCGCCGAGCCGCGGCGCGAGGATGCGCGCCAGGGTGTCGGCGCCGCCGGCGGGCGCGAAGGGCACGATGATCGTCACGGTCTTCGACGGGAACGGCGCCTGCGCGAACGCGCTGCCTGTCGCCAGGGCGAGCAGGGTGGCGAGCAGGGCAGCTGCGGTGGCGCGGCGGCCGGGCGATGGGGTCGGGTTCATGGTGCTCCTGGGATCTGTCGTGGACTTCGAGTGCGGGCCGCCGTCTCAATCGACCGGATCGATGCCGCGCCGCTCGCGCATTGCCCGGCCGACGCGCGCGAGCGCGTCGTCGCCGAGCAGCCGCGCCGCCATCGGCAACAGCTCCTTTTCCTCACGCTCGATATGGCGCGCGTAGAGCCCGGCGAACGCGTCGACTTCGGCACTGTCGAGCGCGGTCGGCCGCGCCGCGACGACATCGTCCAGCACCGGCCGCAAGCGGCGCCAGCGCGCCTCGAGCTCGCGGTGCTCGGCGCCGAGCGCGTCGGTCATCTCGCGGATGCAGACCGGGTCGGAGCCGGCCATCGATTCGATGAGCGCGGGAAAGAGGTCGTCTTCCTCGTCGGCATGGTGATGCAGCGCCGACGTGTCGAAATAACGGATGACATTGGCCGCCGCCGTGCGCGCCTCGTCGTCGGCGCCGCGCAGGGCGAGATGCGGCACGAGGCGGCGCAGCGTCGCGCACTGGCGCTCGATGCGGAAGTGGCAGGCCGACAGCATCTCGAGCGGCACTTCGAATCCCGCTGTCGGCGCCGTGTGTCCGGGGACGTTCTTGCCCATTCGGTGGTCTTTCTCAGGTGTCGCAGGCGCTCGTGAAGAGCACACTTCGATGATAGGTTGGCGATTTTCGGCGCCGTCTGTTCCACCCCTTTTGCAAACACGGGAGCCGCCATGATTTCAACCTCGCTGACGAAGCTGTTCGGCCTGTCCGTTCCCATCGTGCTCGCGCCGATGGGCGGCGTCTCGGGCGGGCGCCTCGCAGCGGCCGTCTCCGAGAGCGGCGGCCTCGGCCTCGTCGGCGGCGGCTACGGCGACGCGGCCTGGTTGCGGACCGAGCTGGCGCTGGTGCGCGACAGGACCGCGCGGCCCTGGGGCGTCGGTCTCATCACCTGGTCGGTCGACGCCGACGTCGTCGCGCTGGTGCTGGCGCATGAACCGCACGCCGTGATGCTGTCGTTCGGCGATCCGCGGCCGTTCGCGCGCACCGTCAAGGCCGCGCGCTGCAAGCTCATCTGTCAGGTGCAGGACATGGCGGGCGCACGCCTGGCGATGGAGGCGGGGGCCGACCTCATCGTCGCCCACGGCAGCGAAGGCGGCGGCCCCGGCGGCGGGCGCGCGACGCTGCCGCTGGTGCCGGCGATCGTCGACGCGGTCGCGCCGATTCCGGTCATCGCCGCCGGCGGCATCGCCGACGGGCGCGGCCTCGCCGCAGCGCTCATGCTCGGCGCGCACGGCGCGCTGATCGGCACGCGCTTCTACGCCAGCCACGAGGCGCTCGGCCATGCGACGGCGAAGCAGGCGATCGCCGCAGCCAGCGGCGACGAGACGACGCGAACGACCATCTTCGACGCGGTGCGCGATCTCGACTGGCCGGTGCCTTACACCGGCCGCGCGCTGCGCAACGGCTTCACGGCCAGGTGGCATGGTCGCGAAGGCGAGCTCGCCGCGGCGTTGGCACAAGAGCGCGGCGTCTATCGCGCCGCGGCGGCAGAAGGCGACGTCGACACCGCGGTGGTCTGGGCTGGCGAGGCGGTCGACCTGATCCACGGCCTCGAGAGCGCGGGCGACCTCGTGCGACGCATCGGCGACGAGGCCGAGGCGCAGCTGCGAAGCGGCGCCCGCCTCGTGTCAGAGTGACTTCAGGTACTCCACCAGGTCGGCCGACTGCTGCGCACTGAGCCTGAGCGACTTGCGCGTGTTGTAGATGGCGACGACGTCGGTCAGCGTCGCCGCCGAGCCGTCATGGAAATACGGCGCGTGCTGCCGGAAATCTGGAGGCGACGCTGCGCCCGCCGGAGCATGGGTCCTGCATGATCGGTTCCTTTCGGGGAGAGGGGCGGGCACGCGGGATGGCGTGCCGCCTTGGGGTCAGTGCTCTGGCTCGGGCGCAGCGCGCACTCGGGCGAGAACGTTGGCGACGATGCGGTCGCAACGCGCGCCGGCGAACGAGAACGCGTCGCCGATCGCGAAGTCGACGTCGCGGGAGAGGCCTTCGCGCAGCAGGCTGCGAGCGCGAAAGAAACGCGTGCGCACCGTCGCTTCCGGGATCTCGAGCGCGGCGGCGGTTTCCTCGACGCTCAGTTCCTCCACGGCGCGCAGCATGAAGACGGTGCGAAAGACATCGGGCAGCATATCGATGCGCTTTTCCATGAGCACGCGCAGCTCGCCGCGCATGGCCAGACGCTCGGGCTCGGCGTCGGCGTTGCCCTCCATGCCCGGCTCGTGGTGCGGTTCGTCGATGTCGATGGCTGCGTCCAAGGGGATCACCTGCGCGCCGCGGCGGCGCAGCCGCCCGAGCGCTTCGTTGACGACGATGCGAACCAGCCAGGTCGAGACCTTGGCTTCGGCGCGAAAACCAGCGAGCGAGCGCCAGGCGCGCAGATAGGCCTCCTGCAGCGCATCTTCGGTGTCGTCGTCGTTGCGGAGAATGCTTCGCGCGGTGCGAAAGAGCAGCCGGTTGTGGCGCCGCATGATCGTCTCGAATGCCGGTGCGTCGCCGTTCGCCGCGCGCACCGCCAGCTCGGCATCGGTCGCGCCCTCAGTGGGCAGAGTCGACGAGGGAAGTGTGGCGGCTTGCATGTCTTGCTCTCGGCCATTGGATGCGCCGGCGGGCCGCCACGTTCCCGCCGCATTTCACGCAGAGCGTCGCCGCGAAGGCGAAGGAGGCGCAGGCCGACGCCGGCGCGCCGCTCGGCAAGTGCTAGACGATCGTCGTGCGCAGCGTCGCGAAGCCTTCGATGCCGCATTCGACCACGTCGCCGGGCTTGAGATAGAGCTCGGCGGCGTTCGGCTTGCCGACGGCGACGCCGCCCGGCGCGCCGGTCGAGAACATGTCGCCCGGCTCGATCGGGATGTAGCGCGAGAAGTGCTCGAGGATGTCGGGCAGCTTCCAGATCTGGTCGCGCGTGTTGACGCGCATGCGCTGGATGCCGTTGACGGCGCAGGTCATCCACAGGTCGTAGGGATCGGCGATCTCGTCGATCGTGATGAGCTCGGGGCCGAGCGGGCCGAAGCCCGGGATGTTCTTGCCGGTCCAGAAGCGCGAGCCCGATTTCACCTCGCGCTCCTGCGAGTCGCGGTCGGTCAGGTCGTTGAGGATGGTGACGCCGGCGACGTGCGCGAACGCATCGGCCTTCTTCACGCCGAGGGCGCGCTTGCCGATCACGAAGACCAGCTCGGGCTCGTAGTCGAGCCGGACGATTCCCTCGGGCCGCGCCACCTTCGCGTTGGTGCCGACCAGGCACGAGTTGAGCTTGACGAAGCTGGTCGGCTCTTGCGGAATTTCCTTGATGAGGTTGGTGCGCTGCAGCTCGGCGAGGTGAGTGCGGTAGTTCTTGCCGACGCAGAGGAACTTGTCGGCGTCGGGGACGGGCGGCAGCCAGGTGATCGACGAGGCGGCGAGCCACGACCCGGCGAAGCGTGGCGCGTCCTGCGTTGCCGACGTGCTCAGATGGCGCATGCGTGCCATCGCGTCGAGGCCGCCGGCGAGCAGCGCCTTCATGCTCGCCGGCGTGTCGCCGAGGCCGGCCGTCGACGCGGCGGTGGCGACGTCGAGCACGCGGTCATCGACGCGGATGCCGAGCCGTGGCGCGGTCTCGTTCGAACGGCTGAAGGTGACGAGGCGCATGGGGCGGGGAAGAGCTCGGCGACGTGAGGGAGACGAGGATAGCGCCCGCCGCGCGTGTCGCCGGCGCAGCGGGACATGTCACCATGCGCGCGCCCGCGGCGAGCGTCAGTGCAGCGGCCAGTTGCGCACGATCAATGGCGTTCCAACGAGCAGCACCATCAGCGTCAGCGGCGTTCCGAGCCGCCAGTAGTCGCCGAACCGGTAGCCGCCAGGGCCCATCACGAGAGTGTTGTTCTGGTGGCCGATCGGCGTCAGGAAATCGCAGGCGCAGCCGAGCGCGACGGCCATCAGGAACGGCTCGTCGCGAAAGCCGAGCTGCGTCGCGACTGCGGCGGCGACCGGCCCCAGCACCAGCACTGCGGCGGCGTGATGGAGAAAGGGCGTCAGCAGCATCGAGGCGAGCAGGATCAGGCCGACCGTCGCATAGCTCGGCAGGTGCTGCGCACCGATGCTCAGGGTGTTGGCCACGAGCGTCGCGGCGCCGGTGTCCTTCAGCGCTTCGCCGACCGGAATCAGGCAGCCCAGCATGACGATCACCGGCCACTCGATGGCCTGGTAGGTGTCTTTCAGGCTGATCTGTTTCAGCAGCACGGTCAGCACGGCGGCCCCGAAGAACGCCACTTCGACGTCGACCACGCGCAGGCCCACCAGCAGCAGCGCCACGGCCAGCAGCGCGATCGGCACGAGGCCGTTCCTGGCCTGGCCGAGTGAGAGTTTGCGGTCGGCCAGAGGCAAGAGGCCGAGCTCGGTGACCGACGCCGCGAGGTTTTTCTCCCAGCCCTGGAAGAGCACGACGTCGCCCACCTGGAAGCGATGCTCGCGCAGCCGCGCGGCACCGGTTTTGCCGGCGCGGCGCACCGCGAAGAGGTTGAGGCCGTACTTGTGGCGCAGGCCGAGCGAGGCCGGCGTCGCGCCGACCAGCGACGACTCGGCCGTGACGATGACCTCGACGACGTGCATCTCATCGCTCTTTTCCTCGGGCGAAGCCAGCTCCTTCGAGCCGACGATCTCGAAGCCGGTCGCGGCGACCACCTTCTGCACGATGGTGGTGTCGCCGATGACGACCAGCACGTCGTTCGGATAGAGGCGCCAGTCTTCGGCGGGCACATAGCGGCGCTTGCCTTCGCGGACGATGCCGGCGACCGACACATCGCCTTCGCCGAGCGCCTCGAAGTCGGCGACCGTCATCTCGCCGACGCGGTCCCCGGTGACGCGAAGCTCGGTCGAATAGTCTTCGATCGAGAACGATTCTTCGGCCGTCTGCTGGCCTTCGCGATGCGGCAGCAGCCGCCAGCCGAAGGCCAGGAAGACGACGGCGAGCGTGGTCAGCGGCAGGCCCACGGCGACGAAGTCGAACAGGCCGAACGGGGGCTGGCCGAGATCCTGCCGCACCGACGAGATCAGCAGGTTGGGCGAGGTGCCGATCTTCGTGATCGTGCCGCCGACGAGCGAGGCGAAGGCGAGCGGCATCAGGTAGATCGAGCGCGACTGGCCGCTTCGCCGCGCCGTCTGGATGGCGATCGGGATGAAGATGCCGAGCGTGCCGACGTTCTTGATGAAGCCCGACAGGTAGCCGACCGCCGCGGCCATCACGCCGATCTGCAGCGACGGCGAGCGGATGCGCTTGAGCACCGCGCCGACCGAGAGCTCGAGGATGCTCGACGCCGCGATCGCCCGGCTCACCACGAGCACCGAGGCGATGATGATGATGACGGGGTTGGCGAAGCCGTGGAACGCCCTGGCGCTCGGCACGACGCCGAGCAGCACGGCGGCGAGCAGCACGAGCGCGGCGACCACGTCGAAGCGCAGCCGGCCGCTCATGAACAGGCCGAGCATGGCGGCGATGAGAGCGAACGATTCGATCTGGTGCAGGGTCATGGCCACCGTGGCCTAGCCACCGAGATACGCGGCCACGACCTTCGGGTCGTCGAGCAATTGCGCGCTCGGCCCGTCGAGGACGATGCGGCCGTTCTCGATCACATAGCCGTGGCTCGCGATCTTGAGCGCCTGGCGCACGTTCTGCTCGACGAGAAAGATCGTCAGCCCTTCGGCGTGGATGGTGCGCAGCGTGCGGAAGATGCCCTGCACGACGATCGGCGCCAGGCCCATCGACGGCTCGTCGAGCAGCAGGAGGCGAGGCCGGGCGAGCAGGGCGCGGGCGATCGCCAGCATCTGTTGCTCGCCGCCCGACAGGTTGCCGGCGATGCCGCCGATCCGCTCGCGCAGGCGCGGGAACAGATGGAGCACACGCTCCAGGTCGCCGGCGATGGCCGCCTTGTCGCGCCGTCGGTAGGCGCCGAGCTCGAGGTTCTCGCGCACCGTCAGCGTCGTCAGGATGGCGCGCCCCTCGGCCACATGGACGAGGCCGCGCTCGACGATCTTGTGCGGCGCCATACGGGTGATGTCTTCGCCGTCGAAAAGGACGATTCCGGCGCGCGGCGCGACCAGACCCGAGAGCGCGAGCAGCGTCGTCGACTTGCCGGCGCCGTTGGCGCCGACCAGCGTGCGGATCTCGCCCGCCTCGATCCGCAAGTCGATGCCCTGCAGCGCGTCGACGTGGCCGTACGAGACCGCCAGGCCAGAGACTTCGAGCAGCGGCGCGGCGCTCATTCGTCGCGGCCCAGATAGGCCTCGATCACGGCCGGGTCGTTGCGGATCGCCTCGGGCGGCCCCTCGGCGATGATCCGGCCGAAGTTGAGAACGGCGATGCGGGCGCACAGGCCCATGACGAAGCGCATGTCGTGCTCGATCAGGAAGACCGTGTAGCCGCGCGCGACGACACGCCCGATCACCGCCATCAGCTCCTGCTTCTCGCCGCTGTTCATGCCTGCGACCGGCTCGTCGAGCAACAGCAGGCTCGGCTCGGTGGCGAGCGCGCGCGCCAGCTCGAGCTTGCGCTGGTCGCCGTAGGAGAGCTTGTCGGCGATGTCGCTGCCTCGGCCGCCGAGGCCGACCCACGACAGCAGCTCTTCGGCGCGCTCGGCCGCGCGCCGCTCGGCCGTGCGATAGCTGGGCAGCGAGAACAGCCACTGCGGCACGGCGTAGCCGAGGTGCGCATGCATGCCGACGATGACGTTTTCGCGCAGCGTCATCTCCTTGAAAACGCGGATGTTCTGGAACGTGCGGGCGATGCCGAGCCGCGTGATGCGGTGCGGTTTGCGGCCGACCAGCGATCGGTCGTCGAGAGCGATCGCGCCGCCGCTCGGCGCCAGCAAGCCGGTGACGAGATTGAAGACGGTCGTCTTGCCGGCGCCGTTCGGGCCGATCAGCCCGAACACGCTGCCTTTCGGCACCGTGAAGCTCACGTCCTCGAGGACCGACAGGCCGCCGAAGCGCTTCGAGACCTTGTCGAGCACCAGCATCAGTGCGGCCCCTCGGCCGAGGGCGAATCGGCCGCCGTGGTCAGCGCGCGCGAGGCCTTGCGGCCGAACCACGAGCGCATGCGCGCCGGATCCCACAGCCCCTTCGGCAGGAACAGGACGACGAGCACCAGGATCGCGCCGTTGATCATCGTGCGGTAGTCGCGAAACGACCGAAGCAGCTCGGGCAGCAGCGTGATCACTGCGGCGCCGAGGACCGGCCCGGTGAGGCCGCCGATGCCGCCGAAGATCGCCATCGTCAGGATGTCGACGCCGCGGTCGAAGCCGAACTCGTTGGGGCCGATGAAAAAGCTCAGGTGCGCGCTGAGCGCGCCGGCCAGCCCGGCGATCGCCGCACCGAGCGCGAAGGCGAGCATCTTGTGCGCCATCACGCCGATGCCCATCAGCGAGGCGGCGATCTCGTCCTCCTTGATCGCCTCGAAGGCGCGGCCGATGCGCGACCGTCGCATGCGCCAGAGCACGAGCAGCACGACGACGACGGCGATCACGACGTGCCACCACTGCGTCAGCTGCGGAATGCCGCTCAGGCCGAGCGCGCCGCCGGTGAGCGAATCGGCGTTGAGCAGAAAGATGCGCACGACCTCGCCGAAGCCGAGCGTCGCCATCGCCAGGTACACGCCCGACAGGCGCAGCGTCGGCAGGCCGACGAGCAGCGCCACGAGCGTCGGCACGGCGATGCCGCCGAGCACCGCGAGCGGGAAGGGCGCGCCGGCGTTCATCGTCAGCAGCGACGCGGTGTAGGCGCCCAGCCCCATGAAGGCGGCGTTGGCCATCGCCAGCAGGCCGCACGAGAGCGTCAGCCAGATCGAGAGCGCCAGCAGCGCGTTGATGCCGATCGTCAGCACCAGGTTGCTGTAGACCAACCAGAAGGTATCGAGCCATTCGCTCATGGCCGCGCCTTCATGCCTTGCGCTCGAGGATCCTGCCGAAGATGCCCTGCGGTCGAACCAGCAGCACGAGGAAGAGCAGGCCGAAGGCGACCGCGTCGCGCATCGTCGAGCCGACGTAGGCGACCGAGAGCACTTCTGCGAAGCCGAGGAAGAGGCCGCCGACCAGCGCGCCGCGGATGTCGCCCATGCCGCCCAGGATGATGACGGCGACGCCCTTGTGCAGCATCGGCTGGCCCATCAGCGGAAACACCGCGTTCGAGTACAGCGCGATCAGCACGCCGCCGATGCCGCCGAGCGCCGCGGCGGTGAACGAGGTCAGGTAGAAGAGCCCCTGGACGTCGATGCCGAGCAGGGCCGCCGCCTTCGGCGATTCGGCGATCGCGCGTAGCGCCCGGCCGAGCTGGGTCTTGCGCATGACGATCATCAGCGCCGCCATCAGCGCGAACGAGAGGACGATGATCGCGACCTCGAGCTCGCTGATCTGGATGCCGGCGAACTGCAGCTGCTTGTCGGGCACGAGGTCGGACGGGAAGCGCAGGTTCTCGGCGCCGAACACGCCCTGTGCCGCGCTGTTGAAGAAGATGGCGATGCCGATGGTCGCGATCATCGGGATCAGGTGCGGCGCGTTGCGCCGGCGCAGTGGCCGCAGCACGAGCACGTCGATGAGCAGGCCGAGCAGCCCGCTCGCCAGCAGCGCGACAACCAGCGCGATCCAGAGCGGCGCCGAGAAGTGCGTGACGACCGTCAGCGCCGCGTAGGCGCCGACCATGAACACCGCGCCGTGCGAGAGGTTGATGACGCCGAGCACGCCGAAGACCAGCGTGAAGCCGAGCGCGAACAGCGCGTAGACGCAGCCGAGCGACAGCGCGTTGACGAGTTGCTGTTCGAGCATGTGAGGCCGGCCGTGGAATCAGGGCACCGCGAGCGCCCTGGATCCGTGCACGACTACTGTTCGATGGAGTACTTGCCGCCCTTCGTCACGCTGACGATGGCGGCCTGCTTCGCATCGTAGCCGGCAGGCTTGCCTGCCTTGTCGGTCGCCTGCTTGAACTTGAAGGCGCCGGTCGCGCCGACCCAGCTCACGCTCGGCAGCGCATCGCGCAGGGCCTTGCGGTCGGCCTCGAGGTTGCCGGTGAGCTTGATCTTGCCGAGCGCCTGCGCCGTGATGTGCACGGCGTCGAAGGCCTGCGCCGCGAACTGGTCGGGTGCCGACTTGTACTTCTGCGTGTACGAGACCACGAAGTGCTGGTTCTCCTTGGTCTGGCTGCCGATCGCCCACGGGCTGCCGACCCAGAGGTTGTCGCTCTTCTCCTTGGC
>DAIMIM010000014.1:0-20272 GCA_036722755.1 Caldimonas sp.
CGCCGTCTCGCGCGGCACCGGGCGCAGAAAGCTGGTCTGCAGTTGCACGGTCGTCATCGGCTTGAAACTGCCGAGCGCTGCGATCATGGCGAGCAGCATCGCCGTGTCGGCGGCCGCGAGCATCGCCTGGCCACAGAGTACGCCGCCGCCGTGCACCAGCTCCGCCGTCACGGGCATCGTCAGCGTGACTGCCGCTTCGTCGACCGATTCGACCTTGAGCGCAAGCTGTCGCACGTAGCCGGCGGCGATGGTTTCGAGGCTGGCTTGCAGGGTGGCGGCGTCCATGGTCATCGCGGAGATTTTAGAAGCCCGGGGCTGAGATAATCGTCGGCTTCGCAGTGCAGAGACCGCTTCATGAACAAGATCTTCCCCAGCGCCGCCGCGGCGCTCGCCGGCATCGTCCATGACGGGCAGCTGCTTGCCGTCGGCGGTTTCGGCCTCTGCGGCATCCCTGAGGCACTGATCGAAGCGCTTCGCGATTCGCGCGTCAAGGACTTGACCGTCATCTCGAACAACGCCGGCGTCGACGGCTTCGGCCTGGGCATGTTGCTCGGCACCAGGCAGATCAAGCGGATGATCTCGAGCTACGTGGGCGAGAACAAGGAGTTCGAGCGTCAGTACCTGGCCGGCGAGCTCGAGCTCGAGTTCACGCCGCAAGGCACGCTCGCCGAAAAGCTCCGTGCGGGCGGCGCCGGCATTCCGGCGTTCTTCACGCGCACAGGCGTGGGCACGCTGGTGGCGGAGGGCAAGGAAACGCGCCAGTTCGACGGCCACGCCTACATCATGGAGCGCTCGCTCGTGCCCGACGTCTCGCTGGTCAAGGCGCAGAAGGCCGACAAGAGCGGCAACCTGGTCTTTCGCCGCACGGCGCGCAACTTCAATCCTGCCGTTGCGATGGCCGGCAAGATCACGGTGGTCGAGGTCGAAGAGATCGTCGAAACCGGCTCGATCGATCCCGACGCCGTCCATCTGCCCGGCATCTACGTGCACCGCATCGTCCTCAACGCCACACCGGAAAAGCGCATCGAGAAGCGCACGGTCCGCGCAGCGGTGCCGGCCGACATGGCGGTGCGGGAGGCGATCCAGGTGATCGCCAAGGCCGCCGAAAAAACGGGAGTCTGAGATGGGCTGGACACATGATCAGATGGCCGCCAAGGCCGCCGAAGAGCTGAAGGACGGCTACTACGTCAACCTGGGCATCGGCTTGCCCACGCTCGTCGCCAATTTCGTCAATCCCGACATCGAGGTCTGGCTGCAGAGCGAGAACGGAATGCTCGGCATCGGCCCGTTTCCGACCGAAGACGAGGTCGACGCCGATCTCATCAACGCCGGCAAGCAGACGGTGACGACGATCCCCGGCTCCTCGATCTTCGGCTCGCACGATTCGTTCGCGATGATCCGCGGCGGCAAGATCAACCTCTCGATCCTCGGTGCCATGCAGGTCAGCGAGAAGGGCGATCTGGCCAACTGGATGATCCCCGGCAAGATGGTCAAGGGCATGGGCGGGGCGATGGATCTCGTCGCCGGCGTCGAACGCGTCCTCGTGCTCATGGAGCACGTCGCGAAGAAGAAGGACGGCACGATCGACCTCAAGATCCTGCCCGCCTGCACGCTGCCGCTCACCGGGGTGGGTGTCGTCAACCGCATCATCACCGACCTCGCGGTGATGGACGTGACGCCGCAAGGGCTGAAGGTCGTCACCCTTGCCGACGGCGTGTCGCGCGAAGAGCTGCAGTCGAAGACCGGCGTGCCCCTGCGCTAGCCAGCGGGCGCGAGCTCCGGGCGTTCGCGGCGCACGTCAGCTTTGCTGGCGGCGGATTTCCTTGCGCTTCATCTCGAGATACTCCGCCTGGTCCATTTCGTGCAGCTGGGTGGCGTAGCGATCGGTGCTCGCGTACCAGTCGCGGATGCGTTTTTCCGCCTGGTCGGCCGCGGGGACGCCGGTCGCGCCCAGGAAGGCGTCGATCGCGAGGTAGTAGCGCATCGTGTTGCGCTCGAGCAGGCCAAGCACGCCGTCGATGTAGACGGGCTTGCCGTCCTTCTGGCCGGTGACGGAGAAACCGACCTTGCCGCGGCCGATGGTCGCGAAGTACGTCTGCATCGCCAGCCTGGCCGCGAATCCGTATCCGTAGGCGTACGACATGTGGATCAGCGTTCGCTTCGCATCGAGCGGAACCGCCTCGACCAGGATGCGGTAGTTCTTGGTGCTGAGCGGCCCTTCCTCGGCGTTCAACTGCACTTGCAGGTAGTCGGCCGTCGCGACCACGACGCGGAAGCCGAATTGCAGGGCGTAGGCGTCTTCCACCGGCTGGTCGAACTTGCGACCGACGCTGAGGCTCAGCATCTTCTTGGCGTTGTCGAATCGGCAGCGCTTGACGTTGAGGTGCAGGATGAGGATGTCGCACCAGTGGTCGATCGAGCCAAGCGACTGCTCGACTGCGGCGAACGGATGCTCGACCACGGCATGGACGTCGCCTTTCAGGTCGGCCGAGGTCTGTGTCGAGTCGAGCACGAGCGGACGGCCGAAGGCGTTGGTCTCGAACCTGTCGTGCAGCGCCGCGTAGCTGCTGCGCAGCGCGCCCGCATCCTGTGCGGTCGCCGTCGCCATTGCGCCGGCCGCGACGAGCAGCCAGGCTGCCTGCTTCCACCACCTCGTAAGACCAATCGGTGAGCGCGTCACAACCAGTACTCCCACAGGTGGCTGAACCATTCCTTGGCGCGGACGCCGGCCGGCCGCCGCTCCCAGGCCTCGCGTGTGATGAGATCGGACGCCGCGAGGTCGCGCTCGAACGCGTCGCGCATCTTGCCGCCGAACTCCGGCCCGAGAATGACGGCAGTCAACTCCTGGTTGTGTAGGAAGCTGCGCCAGTCGAGATTGGTCGAGCCGACCGTCGACCAGACGCCGTCGATGAGCGCCGTCTTGGCGTGCAGCAGAGCCTCGCGGCGCTCGTAGATCTTGACGCCGCCGCGCAGCAACTCCTCGTAGTGCGCACGACCCGCGTAGAAGACCAGCGATGAATCGGTGACGCTCGGCACGATCACCTTGACGTCGACGCCACGCTGCACCGCGCCGACGAGCGCCTGCATCAGCTGCGGGTCGGGGATGAAGTAGGCGTTGGTGATCAAGATCTCGCTCTCGGCGCTGTTGATCGCCGAGATCAGCGTGACGTAGATCTGGCTGTACGGTTCATCGGGCGAGCCGCCGATGGCCCTCACCACCTCGCCGCCGGCCCGGTCGAGCGAAGGGTAGTAGTCGCGCGGCGCCAGCGGCGGCCCTTTCTGGCTCGCCCAGGTATCGATGAACAGCTTCTGCAACGACGCCACGACCGGGCCTTCGATCTGCAGATCGGTGTCTCGCCAGGGGAGCGTGTCCTTCGGCTTGCTGCCCACGCCGACCGACGAACCGCCGGAATAGACGCCGCTGATGTTGATGCCGCCCATCACTGCGACCTTGCCGTCGACGATGAGGAGCTTGCGGTGGTCGCGCTGGTTCACGTCCCAGCCTGCCTTCGCAGCCAGTGGATTGACCGGGTTGAATTCCACCACTTGCACGCCTGCGTCTTTCAGTCGCTTGAAAAAAGCCTTCGGCGTGCCGAGCGTGCCGACGCTGTCGCGGATCAGGTTGACCTGCACGCCCTGGCGTTGCTTGTCGATCAGCGCATCGGCGAAGCGCTGGCCGGCCTCGTCGCCATCGAGGATGTAGGTCTCCATGTTGATGTGGTCGCGCGCGGTGGCGATCGCGCCGAGCATGGCCGAGTAGGTGCTCGGCCCGTTCTGCAGGAGCGTGACGTGGTTGCCGAGGCTCAGCGGCGTTCCGGCCACGGCCTGCTCGAGCGCGAGATGGTCGGCGAGCCTGTTGGCCACGGCGTCGTCGCCCCCCGACAGCCTGGCGACGATCTCGTGGCTGCGCTCGGGCGACAGGATCCGGCCGTTCGCTGCCTGCAGCTGCACGTTGCCCGCATCGGGCAGACCCATGTCCGGCGTGATGACGGGAAAGACGCTGCAGCCCGACGCGATGGCGAGCGGGAGTGTTGCGAGGATCAGCCAGGCGCGCCGCGAGATCATGTCCTTCTCCCTCGATCCCGCATGGCACGCGCGGCGTCGCCGACGAGCGCCGGCCCGGCATAGATGAAGCCGGTGTAGATCTGCACGATGTCGGCGCCCGCGGCGCGCTTGGCGAGCGCGTCGGCCGCGCTGGTCACGCCGCCCACGCCGATGATCGCGAACGCCGGGCCGAGCGCGGCGCGCAGCTGCGCGACGACGCGGTTCGACGCCTCGAGCAGCGGCGAGCCGGAGAGGCCGCCGCTCTCCTGGCCGCCCGGCAGCGCCGCGACGGCGTCGCGCGACAGCGTCGTGTTGGTGGCGACGACGCCGTCGATCGCATTCCGTTTCAGGGTCGCGGCGATCGTCTCGACCTGGCTTGCCTCGAGATCGGGTGCGATCTTCAGGAAGATGGGCACGCTGCGGCCGTGCTCGTCTGCCAGCTCGCTGCGGCGTGAGCGGATCGCCGCCAGCAAGGCGTCGAGCATCGCGTCGCCCTGCAGATCGCGGAGATTCGTCGTGTTCGGGCTCGAAATGTTGACGGTCACGTAGTCGGCATGTGGATAGACGCCGGCGAGGCACGCCAGGTAGTCGTCGGCGGCGCGCTCGATCGGCGTCGCCGCGTTCTTGCCGATGTTGAGACCGAGAATGCCGCCGCCCTCGCGAAAGCGCGCCTGCCGAACGTTGCGGACGAAGGCGGCCAGCCCGTCGTTGTTGAAGCCCAGCCGATTGATCATTGCGCGTGCCTGCGGCAGGCGAAACATGCGCGGTTTCGGATTGCCCGGTTGTGGCAGCGGCGTGACCGTGCCCACCTCGACGCTGCCGAACCCCATCGCGCCGAACGCGTCGATGCAGCGGCCGTTCTTGTCGAGACCGGCCGCCAGGCCGATGCGGTTGGGAAAGCGAAGCCCGGCCAGCACGACCGGATCGTCGACACGCGGCGCCGAGACGGCGCAGACCAGTGGCGTGCGCTGGATCGCCGCCAGCGCAGTCAGCGTCAGATCGTGCGCATGCTCCGGGTCGAGGCCGAACAGGAAAGGGCGCGCGAGCGGGTAGGGGAGGATGGGCATGCGACGCGAGGATTTTCGCATTGCCGTTGCATACTGGGACGTTGACCCGGATTCAGCCCTCGGCCGCGAGCCGCGGGGCTCCTGCACATGACCGAACGACGCATCGAGAAAGACTCCTTCGGCGAGATCGGCGTGCCGGCCGATCGGCTGTGGGGCGCACAGACCGAGCGGTCGCTGCACCACTTCGACATCTCCACCGAAAAGATGGCGCCGGAGCTCGTTCGCGCGCTCGCGCTCGTGAAGCGAAGCGCCGCCGTCGTCAATCGCGAGCTGGGCACGCTCGATGCGAAAAAGGCCGGCGCCATCATCGCCGCAGCCGACGAGGTGCTCGCGGGTCGGCATGACGGCGAGTTTCCGCTCGCCGTCTGGCAGACCGGCTCGGGCACGCAGACCAACATGAACATGAACGAGGTGCTCGCCAACCGCGCCTCGCAGTTGCTCGGCGGCGTGGCCGGCGAATCGCGTCTCGTCCATCCGAACGACGATGTCAACCGCAGCCAGTCGTCGAACGATGTCTTTCCGACGGCGATGAGCGTCGCCGCGGTCGAGGCGGTCATGCACCGCTTGCTGCCCCCGGTCGAAGCCTTGCGCGCGACGCTGCAGACCAAGGCGCAGGCCTTCGCCGACATCGTCAAGATCGGCCGCACCCATCTGCAGGACGCGACGCCGCTGACGCTCGGCCAGGAGATCTCCGGCTGGGTCGCGCAGCTCGAGCACGGGCTGGTCCACGTCGTCGCGGCGCTGCCGCATCTTTGCGAGCTCGCCCTGGGCGGCACGGCGGTCGGCACGGGCCTCAATGCACCGCCGGAATTCGGCGAGAAGGTCGCGGCCGAGATCTCCGAGCGCAGTGGCCTGCCGTTCGTGTCCGCGCCGAACAAGTACGAGGCGCTTGCCGCGCACGATGCGATCGTGCATGCACACGGCGCCCTGAAGACGCTGGCCGCGACGTTCATGAAGATCGCCAACGACGTGCGCTGGCTCGCCTCCGGGCCGCGCTCCGGCCTGGGCGAAATCCGGATTCCCGAGAACGAGCCGGGCAGCTCGATCATGCCCGGCAAGGTCAACCCGACGCAGTGCGAGGCGCTGACGATGCTGTCCGCGCAGGTCTTCGGCAACGATGTCGCCATCAACATCGCGGGTGCGTCAGGCAACTTCGAGCTCAACGTCTTCAAGCCTGTCCTGATCCACAACTTCCTGCAGAGCGTGCGATTGCTGGGCGACGGCGCATGCAGCTTCGACGCGCATTGCGCGCGCGGCATCGAGCCCGACCGCGAGCGCATCGCCGAGCTGGTGCAGCGCTCGCTGATGCTCGTCACGGCGCTCAACCCGCACATCGGCTACGACAAGGCGGCCAAGATCGCGAAGAGCGCGCACCGCAGCGGCTCGACGCTGCGCGATGCCGCCATTGCCTCGGGCTGGCTGACCGGCGCGCAGTTCGACGCCTGGGTCGTTCCGGACCAGATGGTGGGGCCGCGATGAGCGACGCAGCCGTGACGCAGGCGGAGCTGAAGCGCCAGGTCGGCGCGGCCGCGCTCGCCTATGTGCGGGCGGGCAGCATCATCGGCGTCGGCACCGGCTCGACGGTCAATTGCTTCATCGACGCGCTGGCCACGCTGTCGCCGGGAATCGCCGGCGCCGTGTCGAGCAGCGAGGCGAGCTCGGCGCGGCTGCAGGCGATCGGCGTTCGTGTCGTTGCTGCCGGCGATGTCGAGCGGCTCGACGTCTACGTCGACGGCGCCGACGAGATCGACCACTCCGGTTGCATGATCAAGGGCGGCGGCGGCGCGCTGCTGCGCGAAAAGATCGTCGCCGATCTGGCGCAGCGCTTCGTCTGCATCGCCGACGCATCCAAGCTGGTCGACCGGCTCGGCCGCTTTCCGTTGCCGGTCGAGGTCATTCCGATGGCCGTCGCGCAGGTGTCGCGGCGATTCGTCGCCCGTGGCGGCAGGCCGCAGCGGCGCGCAGGTTTCGTCAGCGACATCGGCAACGCCATCGTCGATGTGCACGGCCTGACGATCGACGATCCCGGCGCGCTCGAGGCCGAAGTGAACCAGTGGCCGGGGGTCGTCTGCTGCGGCATCTTTGCCCGACATCGCGCCGACGTGTGCCTGCTCGGAACCGCCCAAGGCGTGCAGACACTGACGTTCTGACACCGACGTTGCCGCGGCAGCGGGGTAAAAGCGCGTAACCTCGGGCCCCGTGCACGCTCCGTGCAGCACACCGGAAGGACGGCCCGTGGCCAAACCGAACTATTCATTCGAGAAACGACAACGAGAACTCGCCAAGAAGAAGAAGAAGGAAGAGAAGGAAAAGGAACGCGCCGGCCGCAAGCTGGGCGGCGATCAGGGCGTCGAGCCCGATACGGCGGCCGCCGACGGCGCCGCTCAGGCCCCGGCCGATCCGCCGGCCATGGGTTCCACGGGCGGTTGAGCCGGCCCAGCCGCCGCAGCCTGCGCATGGCGCCAGGCGCGGCTCGCGAAGCGCGCAGGGTCGATCGCATCGAGCAGGTCGGCCTCCAGCGGCGCCGGCGCCCCGGCGATGGCCGATGCGACGCATTGCGCCGCCAGGGCCGACCAGGCAATGCCGCGCGAACCCAGTGCGCTCACAACGAACAGGCCCGGCGCGCGCGGCGCGAAACGCGGGTGCTCGGGCCGCGGCGACTGCGTCGGCAGATCGATGCCGCCGCGCAGCTCGGGCCCGATCGAGGTGAACGGCACCGCGCCGACGATCGGCAACCGATCGCTGCTCGACCAGCGAAATCCGGTCCGACCGGCCAGCTCGCTCGTGACGATGCACGGTGGCCGGACGGCCAGGCCACGCAGGCGCTCGATGTTGGCGTCGTGGTCGCCGACGCGCACGCTGGCATCGGCGTCGTCGGCCTGCGACGTCGCGCCGAACCAGAGCGTGCCGTCGAGCGGAGGAAGCAGATAGCCGGCGCCAGCGAGCGGCATGCGCAGCGCCTGCGCCTCGGGCCAGCACCGCGCGGCCATGCCGCTGAGCTGGCCACGCCGACGTTGCAGCGGCCAGTCCACATTGCCGAGGAGCCGCGCCGCATCGCCGGCATTGGCGACGACGATGGTTGAAGCCGACGCCAGCATCTGCGCTTCGGCATCGAGCAACTGCCATCGGCCGTCGACCCGTCGAATCGCTGCGACCGCGACGTTCGGCCGCATCTCCGCAAGCCCTCGACAGCGTTCGATGTACGAGCGCGCCAGGCCGCCGGGCTCGACCCAGCCGCCACCCGGAAAGTGCCAGGCCGGCGCGCCGACGTCGAGCCCGGCGAGCGCACTCGCGGCCTCCCTGTCCATCGCGCGCACGTAGTCGGGCGGCAAGGCGAGGAGATCGACCGTTGCCTGCAACGCCGCCGCGTTCGGCGCTTGCGGATCGAGTCGCAGCAGTCCGGTGCTGCCGCCGCGAACGCCGTGCCGGGCGATGGCGATCGCGACTTGGCGGCGAACCTCGAGCGCGGCCGCGCGATTGAAGCGGGCGTGCCGCCCATCGTTGCGGTGGACGACACCGTGAAAGAGGCCTGCCGCTTGCCCCGATCCTTCGGTGGCGATCGCTGCGCGGCGCTCGATGAGCAGCGACCAGACGCCATGCTCGGCCAGCGCGCAGGCGACGGCGCATCCGGCCAGTCCGGCGCCGACGATGACGACGCGCTCCTGACCGGTGCGCATCGAGCCCTGCATCGAGCCCTGCATCGAGCGCGGCTGCGCGCGTGGCTGAAAGCGTGGCGCAAACGTCGCGAGCGTGATCTCGCGCTTGCCGCCGATGCCGGCTGCATGACGTGGTGCGAATCCGGCGGCCTGCATGCCTTCGCCGACGACGCTCGCCACCGACCAGGTCGCAGCCGTCGCGCCGGGCGCGGCGATCCGTGCCATCGCCTTGAAAAGTCGCGGCTCCCACATCGCCGGATTGCGTGCCGGTGCAAATCCGTCGAGGTAGAACGCATCGACCCTCGCCACGATCTGCGGCAGCATCTCGCGCACGTCGCCGAAGGCGAGCAGCAGCTGGACGCGGCCTGCGGCGAACGACAGTCGATGGATGTTGCGCGTCGCCGGCGGCCACGCGGCGACCAGTTCCGCAGCCAGAGGCGCGAGCACGGCGTCGCGCCGCACGCCGCGGAGATCGTCGACGCGCACCGGATGGGCTTCGATCGAGATGACGACCAGCTGCCCGCAACGCTGCGGATCGGCGAGCCATGCGGACCAGGTCGCGAGAAAGTTGCCGCCGAAGCCGAAGCCGGTCTCGAGCACGACGAAGCGGTCGCGGCCCTGCCATCGCCCGGGCAGTCCATTGCCGTCAAGAAAGACGTGCCGAGCCTGCGCGAGCGCGCCATGGCTCGGGTGGTAGACGTCGCCGTAGTCGGGGGAAAACGGCGTTCCGTCGTCGTCGTGCTCGACACGCCCCGGAACGACGCCGGCGCTCTTCATGCCGCCGAGGCGGGCAGCGAGTCGGCGCGCGCCGACAACCACGCCAGCAGGCGATCGCGGGCCTTGTCGAGGCCGCGGTAGGCGAGCACGGCGGGGCTCATGCTCGCCAGCGAATCGCGCACGCGGACGGCGAGCTCCCGCGACCCGATCGCCTGGCGCAGCGGCTCGCTGTCGATATGGATCGTGAACACCGCCTGGCCGGCACCATCGACCGGTAGGAAGGTCTGGTGCTCGCTGCGAAAGCTCGCCTGCGCGGCGAGCGCCTCGCCGTCTGTGTCGTTGTCTGCGTCGCTGTCCGCGTCGACGGCCCAGGTCGCGGCGGCGCGCGCCGGGTGCTGATGCAGTCGCGGATCGGCCGAGACCGTCCAGACGAAGCGTTCCCAGCGCTCCGGGCCCGTGACCAGACGTGCCAGCTGCTCGCTCGCAGCCACCAGCATCGCGTTGTCCGCGACCGGTGCGTGGATCTCGGCAAGGTGGCGGCCGATCTTGTCCTCGGGCGCCCAGCGTGAGGGCAGGCACACCGCGAGCCACGGGACGCGAGCCGACGCGTCGATGACGGCCAGGTCTTCCTCGAAAGCCAGACTGAGCAGGGCAGCGATCCGCTGGCGCTCGGGAAGAGCGCGAAGCAGCGCGCCCACCGCGGCGTCGCCATCGCCGTGGACGGCGCCGTCGCGGATCGCCCAGCCGATGCGCGGTGTGGCGCATTCGTTGCCGGCACGGTCGAACGTGAAGGCGGGCCGCGGCGCCCGGGACGCCTCGGCGGCGATGGCGGCCAGTGCGGGCGCCGCATCGAATCCGGCTACGCCGACAAGAGCCTGATCGGCACAGGCCGACAGCACGGCCATCTTTTCGCGGAAATGCCGGCCGCTCTGCAACGCCGGCGTGAGCGGCATCGATCCTGGCGCGGCGCGGCGCAAGCCCGGCTGCATCCGGAACGGCACGGCGATCTGCGACACGTCGAACGGCATCCGCCGATGATGCCCACAAAAGAGCAAGGCCCGCCTTGCGGGCCTGGGAGCAGGACGCGAATGCGTCCGGCGCGCTACACGCGCTTCTTGTATTCGTTGGTGCGGGTGTCGATCTCGACCTTGTCGCCCGTCTGCACGAACAGCGGCACCGAGATCTCCAGGCCGGTCGCCAGCTTGGCGGTCTTCAACACCTTGCCGGAAGTGTCGCCCTTGACCGCGGGCTCGGTGTCGACGATCTCGCGGACCAGCGTTGTCGGCAACTCGACCGAGATCGCCTTGCCGTCGTAGAACACCACCTCGACCGGCATGCCGTCTTCGAGATACTGGATCGCGTCGCCCATGTTCTCGGACTCGACCTCGAACTGGTTGTACTCGGCGTCCATGAAGGCGTACATCGGATCGGCGAAGTAGGAGTACGTGCACTCCTTCTTGTCGAGGATGACCTGGTCCATCTTGTCGTCGGCCTTGAAGACGACCTCGGTGCCGGAGCTGCTGAGCAGGCTCTTCAGCTTCATGCGCACGGTGGCTGAATTGCGGCCGCCGCGACTGTATTCGGTCTTCAGCACGACCATCGGGTCCTTGCCGTGCATGATCACGTTGCCGGCTCTGATTTCCTGGGCGATCTTCATGGAGGTCTTTGCTCGATTCTTCGCTGGGATGAGGATGCAACGGGACGTGCGTGGCCCGCGCAAAGCCGTCGATTCTATCGTTTCGAGGCGACGAACCCGAGCAGCGACGTGGTGAGATCGGGCAGCGCCGCGAGACGGTCGCGCCAGCGCATGCATTGTCCGGCCCAGGCGGGCTCGTCCGGCAGCCGGAGCGGCGTCGAGGCGTCGGTCTGGCTCGTCCCGTTCCAGCGTGCGTACAGATCGCGCACCGGACCGGCGACCTCGTCCGGCGCTCCGGCGAGAAAGGCCGACAGAAAGGCATCGACCTTGGCGGCGTGCGCACCGTCGTCCTGCGGATACGCCTGCCAGACGAACGGCACGCCCGCCCACATCGCGCGCACGAACGAGTCTTCGCCGCGCACGAGGTTCAGGTCGACGCTCCAGAGCAGCGCGTCGAAGTCGACCTGCGACAGCAGCGGCAGGCGGACGGTGCGCAGCCGGTCGCGTCCCAGCCCCTGGGCCAGCAGCGTGTCGACTTGCAGCGTCGCCGGCCCCGGCGTCAGCAACAGCAGCGTCGGCGTGGCGACGAGTGCCTGGAGCATCGCCTCGATCGGAGCGCCGTCGTAGCAGAACAGGTTGACGCAGCGTTCGTCGTCGCGGCGATCGATGCCTTGCGCGGCCAGCCATGCGCGGCCGTCGCCGAAGGCCCGGCGGCGTTCGAGCAGGCCGGGTTCGCGCAGCAATCCACCGGTGCGTGCGTCGAAGCCGGGATAGAAGAACCAGATCGGCAGCACCTCGCCCGCTGCGTTGAATCTCGGCAGGGGCAATCCGTGCGATCGGGCCACGAACGGCTCGGCGCTCAGATGCTCGACGTCGATGCAGAGCGGCGGCTTCGCCATGGCTGCCAACCGCGCCGCTGCATCGTCGGGCCAGCCACAGCCGAAGGTCTCGATCCAGATGTCGCTGTTCGGCGCCTCGCCATCGGCCCAGGCGGCGATCTCGACATGGCGAGCGCCGCCCGGCGCCATCCAGGCGAGGGCCGACGCGTCGTCGACGACGAGGCGGACCTGCTCGCCGCGGTTGCCGAGGTCGGCGGCGAGCCGCCAGGCGACGCCGATGTCGCCGAAGTTGTCGACGACGCGGCAGAAGATGCTCCACTGCATCGACCGGATTATCGAGACACCGCCCTTGCCGGGCACGCGCGGCACAATCGTTGGCGATGAGCGACACGCCGGTCGACCCTTCCTTAGACGGCGGCGCGGACGATGCCGTCGCGCGCCGCGAGCGCCTGCTCGCCGAGGTCGCGGCGCTCCCGGGACTGCCCGGCGTGTACCGCTATTTCGACGCCAACGGCGGCTTGCTCTACGTCGGCAAGGCGCGCGATCTGAAGAAGCGCGTCTCGAGCTATTTCAACAAGCGCCATGCCGGCAGCGAGCACGCGATCTGGGTGGGCCACATGGCCTCGCGCATCGCCCGCATGGAAACGACCGTCGTCCGCTCCGAAGCCGAGGCGCTGCTGCTCGAGAACAACCTCATCAAGACGCTGGCGCCGCGCTTCAATATCCGCTTCGTCGACGACAAGAGCTACCCGTATCTGAAGATCGAGTCGGGGCGCTTTCCGCGCGTCGCCTACTACCGTGGCCTGGTCGAGCAGAAGCACCGCTACTTCGGTCCGTTCCCGAGCGCCTGGGCAGTCAAGGACTCGATCCAGCTGCTGCAGAAGGTGTTCCATCTGCGCACCTGCGAGGACACGGTCTTCGCCAACCGCACGCGGCCCTGCCTGCTCTACCAGATCAAGCGCTGCTCGGGGCCGTGCGTCGGCTACATCGATACCGACGACTATGCGCGGGACGTCGCCAACGCCGAGCGCTTCCTGCAAGGCGACCAGCAGGAGCTGATGGACACCTTGCAGGCGCAGATGATGGCGCGCGCCGACGCGCTGCAGTTCGAGCAGGCGGCGGAGCTGCGCAACCAGATCGGCTCGCTGGCGCGCGTCCTGCACCAGCAATCGGTCGAGGACAACACCGGCGGCCGGACCCGCGACGCCGATATCCTCGCCGTCAAGGTCGATGGCGGCCGTGCCTGCGTCAACATGGCGATGGTGCGTGGCGGCCGGCATCTCGGCGACAGGCCGTATTTTCCGAAGCACGTCGAGACGGCGATCGATGTCGGCGCGTTCAGCGACGAGGGCGGCGACGAGGTCGGCGAGGTCGGCGAGGGCGGCGAGGAGCAGCGTGACAGCACAGCGCAGGCCGCACAGAAATCGCCGGAAGTGCGGGTGCTCGAGGCGTTCATCGCGCAACACTATCTGGACGGCGGCCTGCCGGCGCTGCTGATCGTCAGCCACGCGGTCGACAAGTCGCTGGTCGAAGCGCTCGCCGCCGCGTCGGGCGCGCGCGTGACGGTCCAGCATCAGCCGCGCGAGCAGCGGCGCGCCTGGCTCGACATGTGCATCCAGGGCGCCGCCCTGCGGCTGGCGCAGCTGCTGGCAGAGGAAGGCTCGCAGCAGGCGCGCACGCGCGCGCTGGTCGAGGCGCTCGACCTCGTCGTCGAAGACATGCACGCATTTCGCGTCGAGTGCTTCGACGTCAGCCACACCGCCGGCGAATCGACGCAGGCCTCCTGCGTGGTCTTCGAGGCGCACAAGATGCAGAGCGCGCAATACCGCCGCTACAACATCGCCGGCATCACGCCGGGCGACGACTACGCTGCCATGCGCCAGGTGCTGACGCGCCGCTATGCCAAGCTCGTCGAGGCCGCCAGCCTGGGCGAAGCGCGCCTGCCCGACATCGTCCTCGTCGATGGCGGCAAGGGGCAGGTCGGGGTCGCGCGCGAAGTGTTCGAGGAGCTCGGCATCGAGCTCGCCCGCATCGTCGGTGTCGAGAAGGGCGAGGGCCGCAAGGTCGGGCTCGAGGAACTGGTCTTCGCCGACGGCAGGCCGAAGATCTATCTCGGCCGCGAATCGGCCGCCCTGATGCTGGTGGCGCAGATCCGCGACGAGGCGCACCGCTTCGCCATCACCGGAATGCGGGCGCGCCGTGCCAGTGTTCGCACCGGCGCGAGCCGGCTCGAGGAAATCGCCGGCATCGGACCGAAGAAACGGGCCAAACTTCTGCAGCGCTTCGGCGGGGCGCGCGGGGTCGGCCATGCGAGCGTGGCCGACCTGGCCACTGTCGAAGGTATCTCGCATGAGCTCGCCGAGGAGATCTATCGTGCCCTGCATTGACCGCCGCCTTCTTTGCAAGCAGTCGCCGTGGACGCTCTGGTGCGCCATCGGCGCGGCTGTCGTCGTCGCGGCCTGCGGCTCGTCGCGTGACCGTGCGCCGGGCGAGTCGAGCGGCGGCGTTCCCGCCGTCGTCGCGCCGGCCAAGCCGGCGCCGCTGCCGACGGTGACGCCGACTCCCGGCGTCACCCGCTCGAAGTCGCTGCCCGAGCCGAAGGCGATGTCGTCGTGGGCAGACGTGCGCCGGCAGGCCGCCGAGCGCATGGTCGCGGCGAATGCCGACATCACCTATATCGGCAAGGTGCCCGACATGCTGCTGGCGATCCCGGTCCTCGAGATCGAGCTGAACGGCGACGGCAGCATCCGCAGGATCGAGGTGCTGCGCGAGCCGCGCCAGGCCAAGGACACCTTGCAGATCGCCGCCGATGCGGTGCGCCGCGCCGGGCCGTTCGGCAACGTCTCGAAGCTGCCCAAGCCGTGGAAGTTCGTCGAGACCTTCCTGTTCAACGACGCGCGCAAGTTCAAGCCGAGGACGCTCGACAGCTGAGCTGAACGCGCTTCGCGACGGCGCGTCACAATCCCGCCGATGTTCTTCAACCTGCCGACGCTCCTGACGTGGGCCCGGATCGTCGCGATCCCGCTGGTCGTCGGCGTCTTCTACACCGGCCTGCCGGTCGAGACGCAGAACGTCGTCGGCACTTCGCTCTTCATCCTCTTCGCCCTGACCGACTGGGCCGACGGCTACCTGGCGAGAAAGCTGAACATGACCTCGTCGTTCGGCGCCTTCCTCGATCCGGTGGCCGACAAGTTTCTCGTCACGGCAGCGCTGCTCGTGCTCGTCCATCTGGGCCGCCTGCACGCGCTGATCGCCCTCGTCATCATCGGCCGCGAGATCGCGATCTCGGCGCTGCGCGAATGGATGGCGCAGATCGGCGCTTCCCGCAGCGTCGCGGTGCACATGCTCGGCAAGCTGAAGACGGTCGTGCAGATGGTGGCGATCCCGTTCCTGCTCTTCCATGGCGTGCTGTTCGGGTTGATCGACACGCAGTGGTGGGGCACGGGGCTGATCTGGGTCTCGGCCGTGCTGACGATCTGGTCGATGATCTATTACCTGCAGAAAGCGCTGCCCGAAATTCGCGCCCGCGTTCGATGAGGGCGCGGGCGATGCCCTGGGTCTTCGTGCTGATCTGGAGCACGGGCTTCGTCGTCGCGCGGCTGGCGATGCCGCATTCGCCGCCCTTCGCGTTCCTGTCGTGGCGTTTCGCCTTGTCGACGCTCTGCTTTTTCGCCTGGATCGCCTTGGCGCGGGCCCGCTGGCCCGCATCGCGCGCACAGTGGGGGCATCTGGCCGTGACCGGCGTCCTGATGCAGGCCGGCTATCTCGGCGGCGTCTGGTCGGCGGTGCGGGCCGGCATCGGCGCCGGCACGGTCGCGTTGCTGGTCGGCTTGCAGCCGGTGCTGACGGCGCTGTGGGTGACGCGTTCAGGCGCCGGTCGCGGCGCAGTGGCGGTCGGCCCCGCGGTCTCGTCGCGGCAGTGGATCGGCCTGGTGCTCGGCTTCGTCGGTCTCGCGCTGGTGGTCTGGCCCAAGCTCGGCACCGGCGAAGTGACGCCGACCAATCTGGCGCTCGCGACCGTGGCGCTGCTCAGCATCACGATCGGCACGCTGTACCAGAAGCGCCACATCGAGCCGTGCGACGTTCGCACTGCCAGCTTCGTGCAGATGCTCGCGGCCCTCGTCGTCAGCGTGCCGTTGACGCTTGTCGAACCCGGCGCCATGGACTGGCAGCCCAACCTGGTCGCGGCGATGGCCTGGTCGGTCGGCGTCCTCACGCTCGGCGGCAGCTCGCTTCTCTATCTGCTGATCCAGCGCGGCGAGGCGACCGCCGTGACGAGCCTGCTCTATCTGGTGCCGCCCACCACCGCGCTCATGGCATGGGTGCTGTTCGGCGAGTCGTTCACGCCGGTCATGATGCTGGGCATGGCGGTGACGGTCGTCGCCGTTGCCATCGTCGTCCGTTCACCGGGCGGGAGCCAGTCGCGTTCCACGCCCGTCGAGGAGATCCCAGGATGAAATCGCCCCATCGCATCGCCGTCATCGCCGGCGACGGCATCGGCACCGAGGTCATGCCCGAAGGCGTGCGCGCGCTCGAGGCAGCTGCCCGCCGCTTCGACATCGCCATCGCCTTCGATCATTTCGACTTCGCCTCGTGGAACTGGTACGAGAAGCACGGCAGCATGATGCCGGACGACTGGAAGGAGCAGATCGGCGGCCACGATGCGATCCTGTTCGGAGCCGTCGGCTGGCCGGCGAAAATCCCCGACCACGTCTCGCTGTGGGGGTCGCTGCTCAAGTTTCGTCGCGAGTTCGACCTCTACGTCAACCTGCGGCCGGCGCGCTTGATGCCCGGCATCCGCTCGCCGCTCGCCGGCCTCGTTCCCGGCGACATCGACATGATGATCGTCCGTGAGAACACCGAAGGCGAGTACTCGAGCATCGGCGGTCGCATGTACGAAGGCACCGATCGCGAGATCGTCATGCAGGAGACGGTGATGTCGCGCCACGGCGTCGATCGCATCCTCGACTACGCATTCAAGCTCGCCGCGTCGCGGCCGAAGAAGCACCTCACGTCGGCGACGAAATCGAACGGCATCGCGATCACGATGCCGTACTGGGACGAACGCGTCGAGGCGATGGCCCCGCGTTTTCCCGAAGTGCGCGTCGACCGCTTCCACATCGACATCCTCGCTGCGCATTTCGTGCAGCGGCCGCAACAATTCGACACCGTCGTCGCCAGCAATCTCTTCGGCGACATCCTCAGCGATCTCGGGCCGGCCTGCACGGGAACGATCGGCATCGCGCCCGCCGCCAACATCGATCCTTCGCGCACGCACCCGTCGGTGTTCGAGCCGGTGCACGGCTCGGCTCCCGACATCGCCGGCCGCGGCGTCGCCAATCCGATCGGCCAGATCTGGTCCGGTGCCCTGATGCTCGATTTTCTCGGCCACCGCGACGCGCACGATGCCGTGATCGCGGCGATCGAGACCGTGCTCGACCCGAAGTCCGGTGGTCCGAAGACGCCCGATCTCGGCGGCCGCGCGACGACGGCCGATCTCGGTCGCGCGGTGGCCGAAGCGGTTGCTCGCGCCTAGCCTTTCGTTCGGGAAGTCAAGCACCATCCGCACAAGCGGCGAAAGATTTTCCTTGCCTTCGTGGCCTCTAGAATCGCCAACCCTGCTTGACACTGGGCAATGCCGACGATGTAATGGTTTTGCCCGGCCGCACGGCATCGTCGCTTCGTCGAGCCACCTACGAATTCCATCGAGACCCGAGCTTTCCTGAGGGGGAAACATTTGTGAACAAGACTGAACTCATCGAGCACATCGCCAGGCAGGCCGACATCTCGAAGGCGGCGGCTTCGCGCGCACTCGAAGCCATGATCGGCGGCGTGAAGACCAGCCTGAAGAAGAACACCACGGTCTCGCTCGTTGGCTTCGGAACCTTCAGCGTCAGCAAACGCGCCGCCCGCAGCGGCCGCAACCCGCGCACCAACGAGCCCATCAAGATCAAGGCCGCCAAGGTGCCGAAATTTCGTCCCGGCAAGGCGCTCAAAGACGCGCTCAACTGATCTCGCTCCGGCATCGCCGGTCGCGGGTGCTTAGCTCAGTCGGTAGAGCGGCGCCCTTACAAGGCGTAGGTCGGGGGTTCGAACCCCTCAGCACCCACCAATCGCAGGCCTGCGCCGCCGGTGCGGCACGTCTGCTCGGCTAGAATCGCGTCCTCCACGAAAGGCGAACCACGGTTCGCCTTTCTCGCATCCGCACCCCGACAGCGCACCCCGATGTTCGATTTTTTCCGCCGCCACACGCGCGTCCTGCAGTTCGTACTCGTGCTGCTGGTCTTTCCGTCGTTCGTCTTCTTCGGCATCCAGGGCTACAGCCGCTTCGCCGGCGGCGATCAGCAGTCCGTGGCGAAGGTGGCAGGCACGAACATCAGCCAGAACGAACTCGACAATCTCATGCGCGAGCGGCTCGAGCGGGCGCGGCGCCAGATGCCGACGATCGACCCGAAGCTGTTCGAGTCGCCGGAGATGCGGCGTCTCGCGCTCGATTCGCTGATCCGCGATCGCCTGCTGCTCATCGCCGCCGACAAACTGCATCTCGTCACGACGGACGATCGTCTCGAGAGCCTGTTCAAGAGCGACCCGCAGTTCGCACAGCTGCGCCGGCCCGACGGCAGCCTGAACACCGACGCGCTCGCCGCCCTCGGCATGTCGTCGGAAGCGTTCGCGGAGCGCCTGCGTGAAGACATCTCGCGCCGCCAAGTGCTGCAAAGCCTGAGCGATTCGGCCATCGCCCCTGCATCGGCCGCATCGGCCGCGCTCGACGCGATGTACCAGCAGCGCGAAGTGCAGGTCCAGCGCTTCGACGCGAAGGACTACCTCGCCAAGGTCTCGCCCACCGATGCGCAGATCGAGGCGTTCTACAAGGATGCGGCGAACGCCTCCCAGTTCCAGACGCCCGAAGAGGCCTCGATCGAATACGTCGTGCTCGATCTCGAGGGCCTGAAGAAGGGCGTCAACGTCTCCGACGACGATCTTCGCGCCTACTACGCCGCCAACGAGAAGCGCTACACGACGCCCGAAGAGCGGCGCGTGAGCCAGATCCTCGTCGCCGCCGGCAAGGACGCGCCGAAAGCCGATCGCGAGAAGGCCAGGGCCAAGGCCGAGGCGTTGACCGCCGAGGCGCGCAAGGATCCGAATAAGTTCGCCGAGCTCGCCGAGAAGAATTCCGATGACGACAGCACCGCCAAGAAAGGCGGCGACATGGAGTTCTTCGGCCGCGGCTCGCTGCTCGATCTGAAGCCCTTCGAAGATGCGGCGTTCCTGCTCAAGCCGGGCGAGATCGCCGGCCCGGTGCAGACCGACTTCGGCTACCACGTCATCCTGCTGCGCGAAACCCGCGGCGGCGAGAAGAAGAGCTTCGATTCGGTCAAGCCGGACATGGAGGCGGAGATCCGCAACCAGCAGGCGCAAAAGCGCTTCTCGGATGCCGCCGTCGAGTTCGGCGACACCGTCTACGAGCAGGCCGACAGCCTCAAGCCGGCCGCCGACAAGTGGAAGCTCGAGATCAAGAAGGCCGACCACGTGACGCCCAATCCGCCTGCGGGCACCGCGGGCGTGCTCGGCAGTCCGAAATTTCTCGAGGCCATCTTTTCGAGCGACGCGACGAAGAACAAGCACAACACCAAGGCGATCGAGATCGGCGCCAACCAGCTCGCCGCCGGTCGGGTCGTCAAGGACGCGCCGGCGCACATGCTGCCGCTGGCCGACGTCAAGGACAAGATCCGCCAGCAGCTGGTCGCGACCCAGGCGGCTGCGATGGCGAAGAAGCTCGGCGCCGATCGGCTCGCTGCCGTTCGCGCCGCACCGGCGACGGCGCTTTCCGACAACACGCTGGTCGTCTCGCGGGCGCAAGCGCACGACCTGCCGCGCAATGCTCTCGACGCGGTGCTCAAGGCGCCGGCTGCTGCGCTGCCGGCGTTCGTCGGTGTCGATCTCGGAGACCAGGGCTACATGGTCGTCAAGATCACCAAGCTCTGGGGCCGCGACCCGAGCGTCGCCGATCCGGCCAAAGCCAGGGAACAGTACGCGCGGGTCTGGGGCGACGCGGAGGCTCAGGCCTACTACGCTGCGCTGAAGGCGCGCTACAAGGTCACCGTCAACGACAACATCACGCCGTCGGCCGATGGCGCGGCAGGCGGGAGCCGCTAGAGAGGCTTTGCCGGCCGCCTGTCGGTCAGCGCTTACGCGACCTCGGAAGCGCTGTCGCGCTTCGCAATTCACTCGGAATGGGGTGGCTGATGGGGCTCGAACCCACGACAACAGGAATCACAATCCTGGACTCTACCAACTGAGCTACAGCCACCA
>DAIMIM010000015.1:0-20129 GCA_036722755.1 Caldimonas sp.
GCCTGAAGCTGCACGAGGACTGGGGCACGACGCCGAAGGCGATCGACACCTGCCTGGGCGTGGCCGAGCGCCACGACATCCAGGTGACGATCCACACCGACACGCTCAACGAATCGGGCTTCGTCGAAGACACGGTCGCCGCGTTCAAGGGCCGCGCCATTTCGACCTTCCACACCGAGGGCGCCGGCGGCGGCCACGCACCCGACATCATCAAGATCGCTGGCCTGCCGAATGTCATGCCGTCGTCGACCAATCCGACCATGCCCTACACCGTCAACACGGTCGACGAGCATCTCGACATGCTGATGGTCTGCCACCACCTCGACCCGGCCATCGCCGAAGACCTCGCCTTCGCCGAGAGCCGCATCCGCCGCGAGACGATCGCCGCCGAAGACGTGCTGCACGACATGGGCGTGTTCTCGATGATGTCGAGCGACAGCCAAGCGATGGGGCGCGTCGGCGAGGTCATCATCCGCACCTGGCAGGCGGCCCACAAGATGAAGGCGCAGCGCGGCTGGCTCGCGCCCGTGCCAGGCCGCCACACCACCGAAGCGAAGGATCGCAACGACAACTTCCGCGTCAAGCGCTATATCGCCAAGTACACGATCAACCCGGCGATCGCACAGGGCATCGCGCTGGAAGTCGGCTCGATCGAGCCCGGCAAGCTGGCCGATCTGGTGCTCTGGAAGCCGGCCTTCTTCGGCGTCAAGCCGCAGCTCGTCATCAAGGGCGGCATGATCGCGCTGGCAGCGATGGGCGACCCGAACGCCTCGATTCCGACGCCGCAGCCGGTCCACTTCCGGCCGATGTTCGGCGCCTTCGGCGGCGCCCTGGCGATCTCGTCGGTCACCTTCCTGTCGCAGGCCGCGATCGACCTCGGCGTGCCGGCGCAGCTCGGCCTGCGCAAGCGCGCCGTGCCGGTCCGCCACACGCGCTCGATCGGCAAACGCAGCATGGTGCTGAACGACGCCACGCCGACCATCGAGGTCGACGCGCAGACCTACGAGGTGCGCGCCGACGGCGTGCTGCTGACGTGCGAGCCGGCGACGGTGCTGCCGATGGCGCAGCGCTACTTCCTGTTCTGAGCCGGCACGCCGCGCCTCGATCCACGTGCTGATCGCCAGCAAGCTGATCGCCGCGGGCAACGGGCTGGCACCGGTGCTCGTCCGCCGCGCCGCGAGCGTCGAGCTGGACTGGGACACGCGGCAGAAGAGCCGCTTCGACGCCACCGATTCCGAGGGCCGCAGCATCGGCGTGTTTCTCGCGCGTGGCCAGGTCGTTCGCGGTGGCGACGTGCTGGTCGCCGAAGATGGCTCGCTGATCGCCGTGCAGGCTCGGCCGCAACCGGTGCTGGTCGTGACCGCCGGGGTGCATGGCATGCCCTTCGACCTGCTGCGCGCCGCCTACCACCTCGGCAACCGGCACGTGCCGCTCGAAGTGAAGCCCGGCTATCTTCAGCTCGAGCCCGACCACGTGCTGGCGGAGATGCTGCGTCGCCTGGGCCTGCATGTCGAGGACGCGCTGGCCGCGTTCGAGCCCGAAGGAGGCGCCTACGAGGCAGCGAACGTCGCCCATGACCACGGACACGGGCACAAGCACCCGCACGGAAGCGTTCACGAATGAAATCGCGTGGCCGCCCCGCCCGCATCCAGCGCCGGCTCGCGCCGTCGGCGTTGCTGCATCTCATGCGGCTCGCCTCGCCGAGCCTGCCGGTCGGCGGCTTCAGCTATTCAGACGGCTTCGAGGCGGCCTGCGAAGCCGGCATCGCGACCACCGAGCCGGCGGCGCTCGGCTGGCTTCTCGACCAGCTCCATCTCGCCCTGGCGCGCGCCGACTTGGCCGCCGTCGCGCACGCCACGCGTGCCTGGAGGCGACACGACGCGGCGCGCATCGCCGAGCTCAACGCGTGGCTGACGACGACGCGCGAAACGAGTGAATCGCGGCAGCAGGGCGAGCAGATGGGGCGCTCGCTGGCGCAATGGCTGCGCCAGCAGGCCGTGCCCGACGTCCGTCTGGCGACGCTGTCGGCGCTCGAGCCGGCGCCAACCTGGCCGATCGCGTTCGCGCTCGCCGGCGCCACGGTGACAGCGCCGATTCGCGATGTGCTCCTCGCCTTCGCCGCGGGCTGGGCCGAGAACATGGCGCAGGCGGCGATGAAGACGATCCCGCTCGGCCAGGCGGCCGGCCAGCGCATCCTCGCCGGCCTCTCGGCAGCGATTCCCGATGCGGTCGCCGCCGCGTCGCGCCTGCCTCTCGATGAGATGCAGGCCTTCACGCCGATGCTGGCCATCCTGTCGTCGCAACACGAAGCGCAATACTCACGGCTGTTTCGCTCATGACTTCACTGCACTCGATTCCCGGCCGCACGCGCAAGCTGCCGCCCCTGCGCGTCGGCGTCGGCGGCCCGGTCGGCTCCGGCAAGACCACGCTCGTCGAGATGCTCTGCAAGGCGATGCGTGCGCGCTGGGATCTCGTCGTCGTCACCAACGACATCTACACCAAGGAAGACCAGCGCCTGCTGACAGTCGCCGGTGCGCTCGAGGCCGAACGCATCATGGGCGTCGAGACCGGCGGCTGCCCGCACACCGCGATCCGCGAAGACGCGTCGATCAACCTCGAGGCGATCGACCGCATGCTCGCAAAGTATCCCGATGCCGACATCGTCTTCATCGAGAGCGGCGGCGACAACCTTGCCGCCACCTTCAGCCCGGAGCTGAGCGACCTGACGATCTACGTGATCGACGTCGCCGCCGGCGAGAAGATCCCGAGGAAGGGCGGCCCGGGCATCACGAAGAGCGATCTGTTGGTCATCAACAAGACCGACCTCGCGCCCTACGTCGGCGCCAGCCTCGACGTGATGCGCGCCGACACGCTGCGCATGCGCGGCGCCAGGCCCTTCGTGATGACGAACCTGAAGACCCTGAGCGGGCTCGACCAGGTCGTCGCATTCATCGAGGCGCGCGGCATGCTCGTCGCGGCGTCGGCGTAGCGCGCGACCGACGCCGTCTCGCCGGGCGCCCGGTCGCGCCGCCTACGGCAGGTTGAGCCTGCCGATCTTGTTCGTGTCGGGCTCGGTCACCCACAAGGTATTCGGGCTCGCCGTCGTCCCGACAATGATGGTATTGAGCGCTGAATTGGGTATGGCGTTGCCGTACTCGGTGATCGTGCCCGCCGGCGTGATGCTGCCGACCAGCGCGTCGTAGTAGTCGGTGAACCAGATGTTGCCGTCGGGGCCGGCGGTGAGGCCGCCGAGCAGCGGCGAGACGCCCGAGATGCCGGCGCCGAAGAACGTGACGGCGCCCGTCGTCAGATCGAGCTTGCCGATCGCCGTGCCGCCCAGGCCGCGTTTGGTGAACCAGATGTTGCCGTCGGCGCCGGCGACGATCGCGCCGAGGCTCTGGCCGGCGACGAAGCCGTCGGTGAACTGTGCGATCACGCCGTCCGGCGTGATGCGGCCGATCGCCGGGGCCGCGCCGGAGATCATGTTCTCGGTGAACCACACGTTGCCATCGGGCCCGAGCGTGATGGCCGTCGCCGGGCCTTGCAGCGGACCGAACTCGGTCGCCTTGCCGGTCACGACGTCGAACTTGCCGACGCGGTGGGCGACGTATTCGGTGAACCAGAGGTTGCCGTCGCCGCCCTTGGCGACCGCAAAGGCTTGCGACCCCGGCGTGATGCCGCTGCAGAGTGTCGTGGTGAACGTGTTGGCGGCGGCCGCCGCAATGAAGGTGCAGGTCATCGCCGAGATCGGCGTGGTCACCACGGTTGCGCAAGTCGTTGTCGTCCAGGCATTGCCGGCGCTGCCGGTGCTCGGCGTGCAGGCCAGGATCGGCGTCGGCCCGATCTTGAGCGTCTGGCAGGTGATGCCGCCGACGACGCTCGGCACGCAGCTTCCCGCCACCACCGGCGTGCAGACGGTCGGGGCGCCGAGCGTCCCGGCCACGCACGACTGATCCTGCGACGTGCTCTGGCGGATCTGCGAGGTCCAGGTCATCAGCGGTGTCGCGTATTCGACGGCGACGCCGGTGACGATGTCGATCGTGCCGATCGTGCCGGCGAAGGTGATGCCAGCCACCGGATCGGCGAACCAGATGTTGCCGTCCGGGCCCGTCGCGATCGTGCCCACGTGCAGGGGCCCGCCCGCGGCGGCGCTGGTGACGGGATAGCTCACGGCGCCTGCAGGTGTGATCTTGCCGACCTGCGTCGCCACATCGCCAGCGGTGAACCAGATGTTGCCGTCGCGACCGTGCGCCATGCTGCCGCCGACGAGCGACGGCGTGACGCCCGAAGCGGCGGCGGCGAACTCGACCAGCGTCGGGCTGCCGGCAGCCGGCGGCGGCGGCACGGGCGCCGGAGGCGCGGGCGGCGGCGGCGGCGTGACGGGTGGCGGCGAGGGCGCCGGGCTCGGTGGCGGAACGATCGCGGTGCTGCCGGACAGGTCCTGCGTCGCCTGCTCTCCACCACCGCATGCGGCCAGCGTGGCCGCAAAGGCCACCGCGAGACGCCGCAAGACCAGCTCCTTCATTCCGATACCTCCTGTAACCCCGCTGAGGGCCGCAGATTCCATGCCAAATCGACAAGCGATCAGGACCCGCAACCACCGTGCACTTACCCACGCGCTGTGAGGGCTCGGCGCTTTATACCGCTCAGAAATGCCAGTCTTGAAAGCAATTGCTTCCACGCCGCGGGCGCAACCTGTCACCCCGAATTGCGCGGCACCGAGTAGAGCGCCTCGGCCGCTTCTTCAGGCGCCATCAGGCGCCAGCGCGAGCTGAGGGCCATGTCGTCGACGCAGTGGACGACGGCTTCGGCCTCGAGATCGGTGTCGAGCTCGAGAAGGCGTTTGCCGCAACGCAGCTTCCATTGCGCGTTGTCGTAGACGTAGGGATGCGTCTCGCCCGGGGCATCGAGACGCATGGTTTCAGATGCCATCCACGATTGTTGGCTGGCCGCTGCGGTCGTGGCAGGCGCGGGCTGCGCATTTCCGCACAACCCGCTGCCGGCGTGTGCAGGCTACTATCGCGTCCCGCATGAGCACCGACCGCTTCCGCACCACCGCGCGCCGCCGAATGGCCTGGCTGCTGTGGTTCGGGCTGCTCCTGCCGGTCGCCCAGGCCGTCGCGAGCATGCATGGCATCTCGCACGTGCGGCAGGAGTCGAGCAGCGACACCAAGGCCGGCCTGGCGCAGCAGGCGCATTGCGATCTGTGCCTGATGGCCGCGGCGATCGGCGGCAGCGCACCGCTCGCCGAGTTGCCGAAGGTGGCACATCCGGCGGTGGCGCACGAGTTGCCGACGGCGGTCGTCAGCCACGAGTGGCTGGCCTCGCCGATCCGCGTCTACCGGAGTCGCGCGCCCCCGTTCGCTTCGCACTGATCCGTTGCCGCGCCCGTCGCCCGCAAGACTGCGGGCGGGCGCCATTTCAACGTCTTTGCCGGAGTGAACCATGCACAAGCTCGTGCCCGCAGCGGCCCTTGCGCTCATGTTGGCCGTCCCGCTCGGCGCGCTCGCCGACGACGCCGCCGATGTCCCCACATTGCGCAGCCAGATGGAGGCGATGCGCGCCGCCTATGAAGCGCGTCTGCAAGCGCTCGAACAGCGATTGCAGCGCGCCGAATCGGCGATCGCCGCATCGGCGGCGGCACCGCCGCCAACCGCATCAGCAACCGCATCAATAACCGCATCAGCAACCGCACCAGCAACCGCGACGAGCGGGGCAGCGGCGCCGATCGCCGGCGCGGCGACGGGTGGCGCCAACGCCTTCAATCCGTCGATGTCGCTGATCCTGTCGGGCCTGTACGCGCACACGTCGCAGGATCCGTCCCGCTACGCCATCACCGGCTTCTCGTTGCCGCGCGATGCCCAGATCGGGCCGGGTACGCGCGGCTTCAGCCTGTCGGAGTCCGAGCTCGGATTCGCCGCCAGCATCGACCCGTGGCTGCGCGGCGCCGCCAACATCGCGATCGAAGCCGACAACTCCGTCTCCGTCGAGGAAGCCTTCGTGCAGACGACCTCGCTCGGCGGCGGCCTGTCGCTCAAGGCCGGGCGCTTCTTTTCCGGCATCGGCTATCTCAATCCGCAGCACTCGCACACCTGGGACTTCGTCGACAACCCGCTCGCCTATCAGGCCATGCTCGGCACGCAGTACGGTGACGACGGCGTGCAGGTGAGCTGGTTGCCGCCGATCGACCAGTACGTCGAGTTCGGCCTCGAGCTCGGCCGCGGCCGCAGCTTTCCGGGCACCGACACCGGCCGCAACGGCGCCGGCATGGTGGCCCTGACGGCGCACACCGGCGGCGACATCGGCGACAGCAGCAGCTGGCGCGCGGGCCTCTCGATGCTGAGCGCGAGGGCGACCGACCAGGGCCTGGTGGCGAGTGATGCGGCGGGCAACGTCGTCAACGATTCATTCAGCGGCAGCACCCGCGTCTGGGTCGCCGACGCGATCTGGAAGTGGGCGCCGAACGGCAATGCGACGCGGACCAACTTCAAGCTGCAGGGCGAATACCTGCACAGCACGCGCAGCGGCAATCTGGCCTACGACGTCGACAACGTCAATCAGCTCGGCGACTACCGCGCCGTGCAATCCGGCTGGTATGTGCAGGGCGTCTACCAGTTCATGCCGTACTGGCGGGTCGGCCTGCGCACCGAGCGGCTCGCCCCGGGGACGCCTGACTACGGCATCAACGCCGGCTTCTTCGCAACGGGCGACTACAAGCCGCGCAAGAACTCGGTGATGCTCGACTTCAGCCCGAGTGAGTTCTCGCGCGTGCGCCTGCAGTTCGCGCGCGATCAGTCGCGTCAAGGCGTGACCGACAACCAGCTGTTCCTTCAATACCAGATGAGCCTGGGCGCGCACGGCGCGCACAGCTACTGATCGCCCTTCGGAGCAAATCATGAACCAACGATTTCGATTCCTCACCCTGCTCGGCGCGCCGCTCGCGCTGCTGTCCATGCCCGCGCACGCGGCGCTGCACGTCTTCGCCTGCGAGCCCGAATGGGGCGCGCTGGCGCAGCAGCTCGGTGGCAGTCTCGTCGACGTGTCCGTCGCCACCAACGCCTTGCAGGACCCGCACCAGATCCAGGCCAAGCCGAGCCTGATCGCCCGCACCCGAAATGCCGATCTGGTCGTCTGCACCGGCGCGGAGCTCGAGATCGGTTGGCTGCCGGTGCTGCTGCAGCAATCGGGCAACGCCAAGGTGCAGAACGGGCAGCCAGGCAACTTCGCGGCAGCCGACTACGTGCGAAAGCTCGACGTGCCGACGCAGCTCGATCGCGCGCAGGGCGACGTCCATGCCGCCGGCAATCCGCACATCCAGACGGATCCGCGCAACATCGCGCTGGTCGCCGCCGCCCTGGCCACGCGACTGGAGCAGGTCGACCCTTCGCACGCGGCGCAGTACGCCAAGGCGCAGGCCGACTTCGCGCAGAAGTGGCAGCAGGCGATCGCTCGATGGGCGGCGCAGGCCGCGCCGTTGCGGGGCTCGTCGGTCGTTTCGCAGCACAAGGCCTTCGTCTATCTGTACGACTGGCTCGGCCTGAAGGAGGTCGCCGTCCTCGAGCCCAAGCCCGGCGTCGAGCCGACCGCATCGCACTTGCAGGAAGTGCTCGCGGCGTTGAAAGGCTCGCCGGCGAAGATGGTGATCTATTCGGCTTACCAGGACCCGCGCCCCTCCGAATGGCTCGGCAAGAACGCCGGCATCGCCGTCGTCAAGGTGCCCTTCACCGTCGGCGGCACCGACGGCGCGAACGATCTGTTCGGCCTCTTCGACGACACCGTCGCGCGCCTGCTCGCAGGCGGCACCCCCAAACCATGAACTGGAGCGCGCTCGACTGGGGCATCCTCGGGCCGGCGCTGATCGCCGGCCTGCTCGTGCTCGCCACCCACGTGCCGCTCGGCAAGCAGGTGCTCGATCGCGGCATCGTCTTCATCGATCTCGCGATCGCACAGATCGCCGGACTCGGCGTCATCGCCGCCGACGCGATCGGCCTGCCCGAAGGCGGCGTCGCGGTGCAGGCGTCGGCCGTCACGGCGGCGCTGCTCGGCGCCTGGCTGCTGACCTGGACCGAGCGTCGCGCCGCGCAACAGCAGGAGGCGCTGATCGGCGTCATGTTCATCCTTGCGGCCTGCGCCGGCATCCTGCTGCTGTCGGGCAATCCGCACGGCGGCGAGCACCTGAAGGATTTGCTGGTCGGCCAGATCCTGTGGGTGAACGCGACGCAGCTGCTCTGGCTCGGCGGCCTCTCGGCGGTGCTGCTCGCCTGCATGGCGCTCGGCTGGGTCGATCGGCTCGGCCGCTTCGGTTTCTACGGCATCTTCGCGCTCGCCGTGACCGCATCGGTGCAGCTCGTCGGCGTCTATCTCGTGTTCTCGAGCCTCATCATTCCGGCGCTGGCCACACGATCGCTGACCGGACGAAAGCGCGGCCTCATCGCCTACGGAATCGGCGCGGCGGGTTACGCGCTCGGCCTGGCCCTGTCGGCCGTATTCGACCTGCCCTCGGGCGCGGTGATCGTCTGGACGCTGGCTGCCTGCGCGCTCCTCAGCGCCTTTGTTCTGGCGCCGAGCACGCGGTTAAACGCCCTCGGGCCGAAGTAGCTTGCCGAGCACGATCGGGTCGACCGGTTTGCGCAAGTAGTGGTCGACCTGGCCGAAGACAGGGGCCATGCGGCTGTCTTCGCTGTCGCGGCCGGTCATGGCGACGAGCACCAGCTCGCTGCCATAAAGCCTGCGCAGCTCGGCGACGAGCTCGATGCCGTCCATGCGCGGCATCTTCATGTCGGTGATGACGCAGTGCGGGCGATGCAGGGCGATCACCTCGAGCGCCTCGATGCCGTCCGATGCGGTCCAGACCTCGCAGCCGTTCATCTCGACGACGTACGACAGCATCTCGAGACTGTCCTTGTCGTCGTCGACCACGACGACACGTGCCTTGTCTTCGTGCATGTCGCAAATTGTGGGCGAGATGGCAGGCGCAAACCGCGCCGTCGCGCCGACGCCACGCCGGCGTCGAGAATGGGCGGGATGGTCCCGCCATGATCGACACCGCGGACGTGATCGTCGTCGGCCTCGGCGCCGTCGGCAGCGCCACCTGCCACCACCTCGCCCGCAGCGGCGCGAAGGTGGTGGGGATCGACCGTTTGCGGCCGCCGCACGACCAGGGCTCGAGCCACGGCCTGACGCGCATCACCCGTCTCGCCATCGGCGAAGGCGCCGGGTTCGTGCCCCTGGCGAAGCGCTCGCACGAGCTCTGGCGCGAGCTCGAGGCGATGACGGGCGAGACGTTGTACCTGGCGACGGGCGGCCTCGTCATCGCTTCGGCCGAAGCGGAACAGAACGCTTATCACGGCCAGTCGCGATTCCTGGCGCGGACCATCGACATGGCGCGCCGCTTCCACATCGAGCACGAGCTGCTCGACGCCGCGGCGATCCGCGAACGCTTCCCGGCCTTCGCGGTCGCCGATCATGAGCAGGGCTATCTCGAGCACGACGCCGGCGTGCTCTTTGCGGAACGCATCGTCGCGGCGCAGCTTGCCGTCGCCGAGCGCTATGGCGCCGTTCTGCGCCTCGACGAGCGCGTCCTCTCGATCGAAGCGGATGGCAGCGCCGTCAACGTCCAGACCGACCGCGGACGCCTCGGGGCCGCGCGCGTCGTCGTCACGGCCGGCGCGTGGATGCCGACGCTGGGCGGCGCCGCTCTGGCCAGGCGGCTGCGCGTGCTCCGCCAGGTGCTGTTCTGGTTCCACGCGAACGCGCCGGAGCTCTATGCGCCAGGGCGCTGCCCGATCTGGATCTGGCTGCATGGCGCGGGCGCGGCCGGCTCGATGTACGGCTTTCCGATGGTCGACGGCGTCGCCGGCGTGAAGGTGGCGAGCGAGCAGGACACGTCGGTGTCGGACCCGGACGCCGTCGAGCGCAGGGTCGGCGACGATGAAGTGAAGGACATGTTCGACCGTCACGTCGCCGGTCGCCTGCGCGGCCTCGACGGGCGTGCCGTCCGATCGGCAACCTGCCTCTACACGAGCACCGCGGACGCGTCGTTCGTCGTCGAGCCGCATCCTTCGATCGCTGCCGTCACGCTGGTCTCCGCATGTTCGGGGCACGGCTTCAAGCATTCCGCAGCGCTCGGCGAATCGATCGCGGGCGCAGTGGCAAACGGTGGCGATGGGAGTCGGCCGTGAACGCCGGCTCCATCCTCTTGATCGCCGTGGCGATGTCGACCGATGCATTCGCCGCGGCCGTCGCCAAGGGCGTAGCGCTGAAACGACCCGATTGGCGCGAGGCGCTGCGCGCCGGCGCGATCTTCGGCAGCATCGAGGCGCTCACGCCCATCGTCGGTTGGGCGCTTGGCTCGGTCGCTGCGAAGTACGTCGTCGCGTGGGGGCAGTGGATCGCCTTCGCCGTGCTCTGCCTGCTCGGCGCACGCATGGTCTGGGCTGGCTGGCACCCCGGCGCCGAGGCCGTCGAAGCGAAGCCGGCGCGCCATTCCTTCGCGGACCTGGCGGCGACCGGGCTCGCCACCAGCATCGATGCGATGGCGGTCGGCGCCAGCCTCGCCTTCATCGATGTCGGCATCGTGCCGATCGCGCTCTCGATCGGCCTGGCGACGTTCGCGATGGTCACGCTCGGCATCCTGCTCGGCCGCGTTCTCGGCGCGATGGCCGGCAAGCGCGCCGAGATGGCCGGCGGCATCGTCCTCATCGGGATCGGCGTGGCGATCCTCCGCCAGCATCTCGGCGCTGGCTAGACGCGGCGACCGGCTGGCCGCGAATCAAGACCGCGTCGGCGGCGGCGGCAAGGGCGCCTGGGCCGGCGCCGGCGGCCGCGCAGGAGCGGGGGCCGGAGGCGCCGCAGCGGGCTTGTTGGCGATGTGGTGCCCAACGAGGCAGCCGGCCGCGGCCCCGAGGATCGCGTGGTGCCCGGCAACGTGTCCGGCGACCCCGCCGACGGCGGCGCCCTTCAGGCAGCCCTTTGCTTCGGCAGACGCGCTGAACGCAGCCATTCCGGCGACGGCAACGCAGATGGTGATGACGGTTCGCATGATGGGTTTCCTCGATGACGATCGACGGGCAGACACGCATTCTCGTCGTGTCCGTCGCGCGCCGCGCGGCAACATCCTGCTTGCCATCATCCGGTGTTTCTAGTATTCTGGAATCATGGAACAAGAAGACGTGGTTCGATCCCTGGCAGCACTGGCCCAGCCGGTGCGTCTTCAGGTCTTCAGGGCGCTGGTGGTCGCGGGCCAAAGCGGAATGACGCCCGGCACCATGGCGCAAGGGTTGTCGATCCCGGCGAACACGCTGTCGTTTCATCTCAAGGAGCTGAGCCACGCCGGCCTGGTGGTGCAGGAGCGGGCGAGCCGACACATCATCTACCGCGCGGCGTACGACCACATGAACGCGCTGCTCGGATATCTCACCGAAAACTGCTGTCGAGGAGTCGCGGCCTGCGCGACGGCGACGGCAGCTCCGTGCAACTGTTGAACCCAAGGAGAACCCATGAAACGTTTCCACGTCCATGCCCATGTCACCGATCTGGGCGCAAGCATCGCCTTCTATTCCAGGCTGTTCGGCGCCGAGCCGGCGCGCCTCGAGGTCGACTACGCGAAGTGGATGCTCGAGGATCCGCGCATCAATTTCGCCATCTCCACACGCGGCACGAAGCCCGGAGTCGACCATCTCGGATTCCAGACCGACACGGCCGACGAGCTGATCGAGCTGAAGTCCCGCGCGAAAGCGGCCGACATGAACTTGCTCGACGAGGGCGCCACCAGTTGCTGCTACGCGCGAAGCGAAAAGCACTGGGTGACCGATCCGCAGGGCATTGCGTGGGAGCACTTTCACACGCTGTCGAACATTCCGGTGTTCAGCGAGAAGGCCAAGGATGCGGAACGCGCCGCGCCGTGCTGTGCAGCCCCGGCCTCGACGCGTGATCCATCCAGCGCCGTCCCGGTCGCGTCAACCTCGTGCTGCCAGGCGTAGCGAATGGCAGCGCCCTTCTACAACGTCCTGTACATCTGCACTGGCAACTCCGCCCGGTCGATCCTCGCCGAGGCACTGACGAATGCGCTGGGGAGCCATCGGTTCCGTGGGTATTCCGCGGGAAGTCGACCGAAGGAATCGGTCCACCCGTTGGCGCTGGCGACGCTGCGAAGCCTTGGCGTTTCGACGGACGGCTTGCGCAGCAAGTCGTGGGATGACTTCGCCGGAGCCGGCGCTCCCGCGATGGATTTCATCGTCACGGTGTGCGATCACGCTGCCGGCGAGGCCTGTCCGTTCTGGCCCGGCAAGCCCGTCACGGCGCATTGGGGCATGCCGGACCCGGCAGCCGTGACCGGATCCGAAGAAGCGCGGTCGGCTGCCTTCATGGATGCGGCGATCACGATGAAGCGGCGCATCGAGCTGATGCTCGACCTGCCGATCGATCGGCTCGATCACATGGCGAGCCAGAGCCGCGTCGCTGGCATCGGCACGCAGTGAAGCAGGCCGACGGGGCCGCGCCAATGGCGGCGCCGCCCACATCGCCGGCCATCGGCTTCTTCGAGCGCTACCTCAGCGTGTGGGTCGCGCTCTGCATCGCGGCCGGCGTCGGACTCGGGCTGGTATTTCCCGGGTTCACGCGCGGGGTCGCCAACGTTGAGCTCGCGAGCGTCAACGTGCCGATTGGCATGCTGATCTGGGTGATGATCATCCCGATGCTGCTGAAGATCGATTTCGCGGCACTGGGCCAGGTGAAATCGCAGCTTCGCGGCATTGGCGTCACGCTTTTCGTCAACTGGGCGGTGAAGCCCTTTTCCATGGCGCTGCTCGGCTGGATCTTCGTCAGGCACGTCTTCGCTGCGTGGCTGCCTGCCGACCAGCTCGACAGCTACGTGGCCGGGCTGGTCCTGCTCGCCGCCGCCCCATGCACGGCGATGGTCTTCGTCTGGAGCCAGCTGTGCAGGGGCGACCCGTATTTCACGTTGTCGCAAGTCGCACTGAACGATGCCATCATGGTCGTCGCCTTCGCGCCGATCGTCGCGTTGCTGCTGGGCCTGTCATCGATCGCGGTGCCGTGGAACACGCTGCTCGCGTCGGTCGGCCTCTACATCGTCGTGCCGATCGTCATCGCGCAGTCATGGCGCAAGTGGCTGTTGCGACGAGGCGAAGAGCACTTCCGGGCCGTGGCGTCGAGGCTCGGGCCGTTCTCGATCGCCGCCCTGCTCGTCACCCTTGTTCTGCTCTTCGCGTTTCAGGGCGAGCGGATTCTCGAGCAGCCGTTCGTGATCGCCATGCTGGCGGTTCCCATCCTGATCCAGGTGCTGCTGAACGCCAGCCTGGCCTACCTCCTCAATCGCCGGTTCGGCGTGCCGCACTGCGTCGCCGGCCCGTCGGCGCTGATCGGCGCAAGCAACTTCTTCGAGCTCGCGGTCGCCACCGCGATCAGCCTGTTCGGCTTCGAATCCGGCGCGGCGCTCGCCACCGTCGTCGGCGTGTTGATCGAGGTCCCCTTGATGCTCGCGGTCGTCGCCGTCGTGAATCGCTCGAAGCCCTGGTACGAAGCCGGGCGACCATCGCGAACATGATGGGCAAGGCAGGAACGATCACCGCACTCGGCTCCGCGCAAACACTCGCCTGGGCCTCCTCGTACTACCTGCCGGCCGTGCTGGCGGCGCCCATGGCCCGAGACATCGGCGTCTCGACACCGACCGTGTTCGCCGCCTTTTCGGCAGCGCTGCTCGTCTCGGCGGCGCTCGGCCCGCACGCCGGCGAAGCCATCGACCGGTGGGGCGGACGCCCCGTTCTGATCGCAACCAATCTGGTCTTCGCTGCAGGCCTCGCGGCGCTCGGCGTCGTGCAAGGACCGTGGGGGCTCTTCGCAGCGTGGGCGATTCTCGGCGTCGGCATGGGCAGCGGTCTCTACGAAGCAGCCTTTGCGGCGCTGGTGCGTTTGTACGGAACCGACTCGCGCAACGCCATCACTGGCATCACGCTTCTCGCCGGATTCGCCAGCACGGTCGGGTGGCCGCTCTCCGCGCTGCTCGAAACCCACATCGGCTGGCGCGGGGCGTGCTTCACCTGGGCTGCCCTGCATCTGGTCGTCGGAATTCCCCTCAACGCCCTGCTGCCACGCGCCATCGCCCTTCCTGAGCCGTCGGTTGCGAAAGCAACGCCTGCAGAAGGAGCGTCGGAGACATCGCGCGCGGCCGTTCTGCTGGCGATCGTCTTCGCCGCGACATGGTTCGTGAGCACGGCAATGGCCGCGCATCTACCGCAACTGCTCGAGGCCAGCGGAGCGACGCTGGCCGTGGCGATCGGCGTCGGCGCGCTGGTCGGCCCCGCCCAGGTCGCCGGCCGCCTGCTGGAATTCGGCCTGTTGCGTCGGCTTCACCCGTTGATCTCGGCGCGGCTGGCCGCCTTGATGCATCCGATCGGCGCCGCGCTGCTGTTCCTGGTCGGCGGTCCGGCCGCGGCGGCCTTCGCGGTCCTGCATGGCGCGGGCAACGGCATCCTCACCATCGCCAAGGGCACCTTGCCGCTGGCCCTGTTCGGCGCCCAGGGTTACGGGCGACGCCAAGGCTGGCTCATGGTCCCGGCACGCATCGCCCAGGCCCTTGCGCCCTGGCTGTTCGGTTTGCTTCTCGACCACTGGGGGCGAGCTGCGTTGTGGGCATCTTCGGCCGTCGGCCTGGTGGCGTTCGTCTCGCTGCTCCTGCTGCGCAGCGCGTCGCGCTTCAACGCCGTGAGGCCTTGGCCAACGCCCTGACGTTGTTCAGCGCATCCGCCAGGGCCCTGGCGTCGGCTTCGTCCATCTGCAGCGGCGTCGGCTTGGCTGGATCGAAGTAGTACGACGCACCGCCCTGCTCGGGATACGGATGCGGACGGCGGACGTGCCAGACGAAACCGGTCTCGACGGCTTGCCAGGGTCTCGACCTGGAGGCGGCGCAAACGATCTTGACGTGGCGACCGCTGGGCAACTTGACCTCGTCGCCAATCGATGGGGGTTTCTGCACACGCCGATGATGCGCGCCGGGCGGGCCGCGATGGCCGCGATTCGTCCATCCGGTCGAGCCGCTTGTCCAGTGCTCCGGGCGGCCGCGGCCGGCTTCGCTGGGGCGCCAGGCTGCCTGGTCGAGCCGCGCCAGGGCACGCCGATTGCTCGTCGGACGGGTGTTGGAGAAACAGCCATGGTGAAGGTGAGCTTCGACCGCCGTCATTTCCTGATCGGCGGCGCCGCCGCTGGCCTCAGCGCTGCGGGCGTCGCCGCCAACGTCCACGACGGCGAGCTGGGCGGCCCCGCCGCAAACGTTTCGGGGCGCCGTTGCGTGGCAAGAGGGGAGCGGCCGACGCTCCTCCCGAGGCATCCGGCTCCGGCTATGTCTTCTTCTCGCCGGCAGAAGCGGCCTTCATCGAGGCAGCGGCCGGGCGGCTGATTCCCAACGACGATGTCGGCCCGGGCGCGGTCGAGGCAGGCGTGCCGTTTTTCCTCGACCGACAGCTCGCCGGGCCATTCGGGCGCGGCGACCACTACTTCCTCGCCGGCCCGTGGCCCAAGGGAACGCCGGAGCAGGGCTGCTGGATCTGCAAAACCTCAGGCTGACTGTCAATTCGGGCGACCGGAAGTGATGGCGAGAAGCACGTCCACGACAATCGTCGGCGTACGTTGAAAGGTTCCGCTCGATGGCCTCCGCATCCAAATTCCGACGCATGCTCCTCGGCCTCTGCGCCGCCATGGCAGCCGCGCAAGCGGTCCACGCCGCAGGCCCCGACGACTGGCCGAGCAAGCCCATCCACTGGATCATTCCGTTCGCGGCGGGCGGCGCCAACGACCTGATGGGCCGGGTCGCCGCCGAAGGCATCGCCAAGGCGCTCCACCAGCAGGTGATCGTCGAGAACAAGCCGGGCGCGGGCACGATGCTCGGAACGGCGTTCGTCGCCAAGGCCGCGCCCGACGGCTACACGTTCCTGGTGAGCTCGGCCGGCGTCGTCTCGAACAGCCTGATCCGGCAGAGCGTTCCCTACAAGGACAGCGATCTGGTTCCCGTGGCCATGATCGCCCTGGCGCCATCGGTGGTCATCGTCCCTGCGAGCGCGCCGTACAACAACCTGAAGGAATTCGTCGCGAGCTCGAAGACCGGCAAGGGTCTTCACTTCGCGACCGCGGGAACGGGCAGCACGCCGCATTTCGTGGAGGGCTTGCTGGTCACGCGCTACGGCGCCAACCTCGACGTGGTGCCGTACAAGAGCGGTGCCGAATCGATCACCGCCGTCCTGGGCGGCCAGGTCGAGGCCACGTCGGAGGCCAGCATCGTCGTGCTGCCCTTCATCAAGAGCGGCAAGCTGAAGGCGCTGGCCGACACCTGGACGCAACACATCTCGGCGTATCCGCAACTCTCGACCGCCGTCGAGCAGGGCTTCCCGGAGATCCGGATCGCCCACTGGGCCGGCGTCCATGCGCCTTCGGGCACGCCGCCGGCCATCCTCGACAAGCTGGCGGCAGCAGTCGATGCGTCGATGAAGGACGCGGCGGTGGCGGAGCGGCTGAAGGCCCTCGGCATCGAGCCGATCGGCGGCACGCGCGCGTCGTTTGCCAAGTTCATCGACGAGGAGCGCGCTCGCCTGGGCGGGGTGGTCAAAGAAACCAACATGAAGGCCGACTGAGAAGCGCGGCCTCGCGGCACGCGTCGTCGTCGTGTCGCGCGGCTAGAAAACGAACGGGATGAGCGCCGACACGCGTCGCTTGTAGCTTGCGTAGGCGTCCCCGAACTGCTCGTCCATGAAGCGCTCTTCCCTGCGCAACTTCGGCCACAACGAGGCGAAGACGATGAACAGCGCCAACAGTCCGCGCCACTCCCCGATCGCCAGGGCGGTGCCCAGAAAGCCCAGCAGGAGCCCGGTGTAGATGGGGTGGCGAACGAGCCCGTAGGGGCCGGACGTGATGTGCTCGTGCTGCTCCTTGACCGTCACCGAGGCACTCCAGTTCCGGCCGAGATGGACGCGTGCCCACACCGCCAGCAAGAGCCCGGCCGCGGTGATGAGAGCGCCGAGCCAGAACCACACGCGCCACTGCGCCTCCGGCAGAAAGCGCTGCGACAGCAAGGACAAGGAAAGCCGCGGCGACGCGACCAGCACGAACGCCACGACGAGCGGCCCGAGATGCATCAAGCGCGACAGCGCCGACTCGCGCTTGGCTATGCGCTTGTTTCCGACGGCCGAGACAAGCCAGTAGACGCCCCAGCAGGACCACATCGCGCGAAAGAGGAGGTCGTAGGGATTCATGGCCCGTCGCAGGTGCACTCCGGTACCGCGCGATGCTACGACCTCAAGCTTTCGGGATAGGGCGCAATCCCGGGCGGAGAAAGTCTTGTCGGCTGGCGGACCCGCTCGCTCCGACCCGCCCATGTTGGCTACCGCACGGAACGTCGAGCCCGTGACGGGTATGGTCGAGCGACAACTTGGCTCGAACGAAACCCAATGCAGAACGACTCGACAGACCCACGCAAGACCGAACGGATCGAAGGCACGCTCCACCGGCCGGGATATGCCCATCCCGCCACGCGCGGCGACGCGAACAAGCCAAGGGAGAAGGCCGAAGAGAGCGAAGTCGCTGGTCGTCACAAGAACAGCGGCCAGAAGGATCACAAAGGTGCTCGCTGATCGGGGGCGAACGGCAGGCCGCCACCCGATCACGCTCATCTCGAGAGAATCATGCAGGTCCTTCTGAACACCGATCCCCATATCGACGGGCGCCAGGGCATGTCCGACTATCTGGAGTCCGTTGTGACCGAGGCGCTGGGGCACTACGGCGAACGGATCACCCGCGTGGAGGCCCATATGTCCGACGCGAACAGCGCGGCCAAGGCGAACACCGACGACATCCAATGCACCCTGGAGGCACGGCTCGTCGGGCGTGATCCGGTCGTCGTCAAGGAACGTGCCGGCACGGCGCATCAGGCCATCCATGGCGCCGTCCGCAAACTCGAGCGTGCGCTCGACAGTGCGCTGGGCAAGTATGACCCTCGGCATCAGGCGCGTCCGCCCGGTGACGAGCAGGACGTGGGCGCCACGTAGGGCGCGGCCATGAACGAAATCAAGCGCCGACAACTCCGACGGTGACACAAGCAGTCCTTGAACGGCTCCCCGTCGGTGCGCCACGTGCCTTTCAGAACCCGGTCGTCCTGACAGCACTCGCCGGCATCGTCGGACTCGGCCTCGTCATCGAGCAATCGGCCTCGACCAGGCTGGCCCTCCTGTTCGTCACGGGCACGGCACTCGGCATCGTGCTGTACCAGTCGCTGTTCGGCTTCACGTCCGCGTTCCGCGTGTTGCTGGCTGACGGCCGCAGCGCCGGCTTCAGGGCGCAGATGATCATGCTCGGCGCCGCGTCCCTGCTGTTCTTCCCGGCCTTGGGCACGGGGTCGCTGTGGGGTCAGCCGGTGGTCGGATTCGTCTCGCCGGTGGGCGTGTCGGTGGCTGTCGGATCCTTCCTCTTCGGCGTCGGCATGCAGCTCGGCGGCGGCTGCGCGTCGGGCACCTTGTTTTCTGTCGGCGGCGGCAGTACCAAAATGGTCCTGACGCTGCTGTTCTTCATCGTCGGTTCGGTCGTCGGGGTCGTGCAGCTGGCATGGTGGCAGGCGCTCCCGAGCCTTGCGCCGATTTCGCTGATAGCCACCTTCGGCTGGCCGTTGGCCTTGCTCCTCAGCATCGCCGTGTTCGCCGCTGCGTACGCATTCGTCGCGCGCATCGAGCGCAAGCGTCACGGCACGGTGGAACCCGTGACCACGATCGACAACAGCTCGTGGCTGCGCGGTCCTTGGCTGTTGCTCGCCGGAGCCCTCGGCCTGGCACTGCTCAACTTCGCCACCCTTGCACTGGCCGGCCGACCCTGGGGCATCACGTCGGCATTCGGCTTGTGGGGCGGCATGGCGCTTCAGCATCTGGGTCTTGCGGTGCAGACGTGGTCCGGCTACTCGGACCCGGCCATGCAGAAGTCCCTGGCCGGCGGCGTGCTGGCAGACGTCACGTCGGTCATGGACATCGGCATCATGATCGGCGCGATGCAGTGCGCGGGGCTCGCGAGCAAGTTCAAGCCGGAATGGCGCATCTCGGGCCTGCACTTCATGGCCTCGGTGATCGGCGGATTCCTGCTGGGGTACGGGGCCAGGCTGGCCTACGGCTGCAATATCGGCGCCTTCTTCAGCGGCATCGCATCGGGCAGCATCCACGGCTGGATGTGGATCGTCTTCGCTCTGATTGGAAACTGGGCCGCCTTGTACGTGCGGCCGCTCTTCGACCTACCCATGCCGAAGCGACAGACCGCGTGCTGAGACCGCCTCGATGAGCCTCGTTCTCTACACCTGGACCACGCCGAACGGCCGCAAGATCTCGATCATGCTGGAGGAGCTCGGCTTGCCCTACGAGGTGCGCGCGGTCGACATCGGTCGCGACGAGCAATTCGCACCTGCGTTCCTGAAGATCTCGCCCAACAACAAGATCCCCGCACTCGTCGACGACGCGTCTGAAGGCGGTTCGCTCGCGGTGTTCGAGAGCGGCGCCATCCTGACCTATCTGGCAGAAAAGACGGGGCGCTTTCTGGCGCCGTCCGGAGTGGCGCGGTACGCCGCGATGGAATGGTTGCACTGGAGCATCGGCGGCCTGGGGCCGATGGTCGGCCAACTCAATTTCTTCGCGCTGCGGTCGCCGGGCAAAGCGCCGCTCGCCACCGATCGATTCACCCGGGAAGCCGATCGCCTGCTCGGCGTGATGGACAGGCGCCTGAGCGAGTCGACCTATCTTGGCGGCAGCGACTACTCGATCGCCGACATGGCTGCCTATACGTGGACCTTCTTTGCCTCGACCAGCCTCGACCATGTGTTGGCCGACAGCCTGGCTTCCAAACCGGCGATCTATAGGTGGCTCAAGGCCGTGGGCGATCGTCCCGCGGTCCGTCGCGGCATGCGGGTTCCGCAGGTCGACGACGTGACCCCTCTCGAGACGATCGCTTCGCTGAAGCGTCGTATCGCGCTTGCCGAAGAGGAGTGCGACGCGCTTCGAGGCCTCGGGCAGGAGGAACTCTATTTGCAGACCTGCTCGACCGTCGAAGCGCTCGAGTCGCGGCTCGAAGAACGCCTTCGACAAGCCGTGACCTGA
>DAIMIM010000016.1:0-19929 GCA_036722755.1 Caldimonas sp.
CATCACGATGCGATCAATATAGGCGGCGCAACGCGTTTTCACACGGCCTGGGTCGCAAGCCGCGGTAGACGGCCGCGACGCCTCCAAGATCGCCGCGCTCAGAACAACGCCATGCTCAACTTGCGTCGATACCCGTCGATGACCGGATCGTTCGGCGTCGTCACCATCTTGCCGGCGACCTCGAGCGCGCCTTTCTTCGGCGCGGCGTCGGCCTTGGCGCCGGCCAGCGCGGGCTTGGCCATCACTTCGAGGATGGCGACGTAGGTCTTGCGCGCCAGGCCGTCCTTCCAGGCCTTGTCGCGCATCACGATCTCGAGCAACTGGTCCATGGCGGCGGTGAATTCGCTGGCAGCGAAGTGCGTCTGCGCCAGCTCGAAGCGGGCCTCGAAGTCTCGCTTGTCGGCGGCGAGCGTGGCCTCGAGCGCATCCTTCGGCCGTGCGGTCGACGCCGCTTCCATGGCCGCGAGCCAATGCCCGGCGGCGATCAGTCGCGCATCGGGAATGACGTTGCCGGCGACCGGATCGAAGGCCTTGCGCGCATCGGTGACGCGCCCGGCCTGCAGCAACGCGCGCAGGTATTCATAGCGCGCGGCGTCGTTGGCCGGGTTGGTGGCGACCGCGGCCTGCAGCTTGTCGATCGCGGTCTCGCTGTCGCCCTCGGCCAGCAGCTCCCCGGCTTCGAGGAGCTCGTCGGCGGCGGCGTGTTCTTCGGCGCTCGGCACGTGCTTGTCGAGGAATTTGCGGACTTCTTCCTCGGGCAGCGCGCCAACGAAACCATCGGCGGGCTGGCCGCCCTTGAACAGCACGCAGAACGGAATGCTGCGCACGCCGAACATCTGCGAGAGCTGCTGCGCGATCTCGGGCTCCTCGTCGGCGTTGAGCTTGCCGAGCTTGAAGCGGCCGGCGTAGTCGGTCTCGAGCTTTTCGAGCACCGGGCCGAGCGTCTTGCACGGGCCGCACCACGGCGCCCAGATGTCGAGCAGCACCGGTTGCTCCAGCGAGGCGCTGACGAGCTCGGCTTCGAAATTCTCGTGGGTGATGTCGTGCATGCGATTCGCGGTCCGGAATTGTCTGACGTGAAGGCGCGCCGCCTACAATTCAAGCCACCCCGAGACTCCAGGAATCGACTCAGTGAGCAACGCCCCGGCGGTCGTCGGCGTGGTCATGGGCTCCAGCAGCGACTGGGAGACCTTGCGCGTCGCCACCGAGATTCTCGCCGAGTTCGGCATCGCGCACGAAGCGCGCGTCGTCTCCGCGCACCGCATGCCCGACGACATGTTCGCCTATGCCGAGAGCGCCGCGCAGCGCGGCCTGAAGGCGATCATCGCCGGCGCCGGTGGCGCCGCGCACCTGCCCGGCATGCTGGCCGCCAAGACGACGGTGCCGGTGCTCGGCGTGCCGGTGCCGAGCCGGCATCTGCAGGGTGTCGATTCGCTGCATTCGATCGTGCAGATGCCGCGCGGCATTCCCGTGGCGACCTTCGCGATCGGCAGCGCCGGCGCCGCCAACGCCGCCCTGTTCGCGATCGCGATGCTGGCGACGGCCGACGCCGCCTTGCGCGAGAAACTCGACGCGTATCGCCTGCGCCAGACCGAAGCGGCGCGAGCGATGACTGCCGAGTTGAAGTGATCCCGCAGGCGGAAGAGAACGCGGCCTCGACGACGGGGCCGCGACGCGGCGCGGCGCGGGCACCGTCGTTCATCGCCCCCGGCGCGACGCTCGGCGTTCTCGGCGGCGGCCAGCTCGGCCGCATGTTCGCGCATGCAGCGCAGACGGCCGGGTATGCCGTCGCCGTGCTCGACCCCGATCCGGCGAGCCCGGCCGGCCTGATCGCGCACCAGCACATCCGCACCGCCTACCTCGATCCGGCGGGTCTGGCGCTGCTCGCCGACACGGCGGCGGCGATCACCACGGAGTTCGAGAACGTGCCGGCCGCTGCGCTCGAGACGCTTGCCAGTCGGCGAGCGGTCAGCCCGGGCGCGGCAGCCGTCGCCATCTGCCAGGACCGTGCCCGCGAAAAGGCGGCGTTCCAGGACGCCGGCGTCCCCTGCGTCGCCCATGCGGTCATCGCCTCGCCGCATGACATCGCCAGCGTCGACGCCAGGCTCCTGCCGGGCATCCTCAAGACGGCCCGGCTCGGCTACGACGGCAAGGGCCAGCAGCGCGTCGCCGATCGCCAGGCGCTGGCCGGCGCCTTTGCGGTGCTGGGCAACGTCGCCTGCGTGCTCGAGCAGCGGCTGACGCTGGCCGCCGAGATCAGCGTCATCGTCGCCCGCCAGGCAACCGGCGAAAGCGTGCATCTGCCGGTCCAGGAAAACGTCCATCGCGACGGCATCCTGGCGACGACGCGCGTCCCCGCGCAAGGCATCGCGGCGGGGCGCGCGAACGAAGCGGTCGCGCTGGCCCGACGCATCGCCGACGCGATCGACTACGTCGGCGTGCTCTGCGTCGAGTTCTTCGTGCTCGCCGACGGCTCGCTGCTCGCCAACGAAATGGCGCCGCGGCCGCACAACTCCGGCCACTACAGCATCGATGCCTGCGACGTCTCGCAGTTCGATCTGCAGGTCCGCGTCATGACCGGCGCGCCGCTGGTCGCGCCGCGCCTGCATTCGCCGGCGGTGATGCTCAACCTCCTCGGCGACCTCTGGTTTCGCGGCGGCGCGGGCGCTGCCGTCGAGCCGGCCTGGCAACGCATCCTCGCCTTGCCTGGCGCGCATCTGCATCTGTACGGCAAGGCCGAGGCCCGGCCGGGCCGCAAGATGGGCCATCTCACCGTTACTGCCGGTACGGCAGAGGAAGCCGCAGCGGTTGCGCGCACGGCCGCACGCATTCTCGGCCTCGACCCGGAGCCATGACCGGTGCTGCTCGACGGACATGACGCCGGCGCCATCGCCGAAGCTGCCGCCCGGATCGCCGGCGGCGGCCTGGTCGCCTTTCCGACGGAAACGGTCTACGGCCTCGGCGCCCGCGCCGACGACGATGCAGCCGTCGCCGCGCTCTATGCGCTGAAGGGCCGCCCCGTCGCGCACCCGTTGATCGTCCACGTCGCCGATCGGGGTGGCATCGATCGCTTCGCTGCCGAGGTGTCGCCGTTCGCCGAGCGGCTGTTCGAGTCGTTCTGGCCGGGCCCGATGACCGTCATCGTCCGGCGCCGGCCGGGCATGGCCGAGGCCTCGGCGGCTGGCCAGCCGACGCTCGGTCTGCGCTGCCCGGCCGATCCGGTCGCGCATGCCTTGCTCGTCGCCAGCCAGGAGGCCGGCGTCCCCGGCATCGCCGCGCCGAGTGCGAACCGCTTCGGCCGCGTCAGCCCGACGACGGCCAGGCACGTCGTCGACGAATTCGGCGCCGAGCTGATGGTGCTCGACGGTGGCGCCTCGCGGCTGGGCATCGAGTCGTCGATCGTCGATTGCTCCGGCGACCGGCCGGTCCTGCTTCGCCCCGGTGTCCTGACCCGCGAGCGCATCGAGGCGGCGCTCGGCGCCGCTCTGGCCGCTCCCGACGCCGCCTCGCCGCGGGCCCCGGGAACGTTGGCCTCGCACTACGCACCGCGGGCCAGCGTGCGGCTGATGCCCACCCAGATGTTGCTGGCGGCAGTCGGGGTGCTCGGTTCGGAGCCGATCAGCCTGGCGGTATATTCCCGGTCGGTCCCGTCGGGCGTCGCCGTCGGCGCCCGACATCGGCGCATGCCGGCCCGGCCGGAGCAGGCGGCGCACGAATTGTTTTCCGTGCTGCGCGAACTCGATGGCGAGGGAGTGCATCTCATCTGGGTCGAGGAACCGCCGCCTGGTCCGGAATGGGAAGGTGTGCGGGACCGACTCAGCCGCGCCGCGGCGACCTGACTGTTGCGAGCCGAGGGCTGCGTCATCCCCGAATCCTGGAGTGTCGAATGAGAGTGAATGTGAATGAAGTGCGCCGTGCGGCGCTGGCCTGCGGCGTGCTGCTGGCGGCGGCGCTGACCGCCTCGTGCGGCGGTGGGTCGCAGCAATCGACGTTCACGGCGAGCCGCCTGATCGCCTTCGGCGACGAGACCAGCGTTCTCGACGACTCGACGACGCCGGGCAACGCCAGGAAATACAGCGTCAACGGCACGCTCTCGAGCACCGACCCGACGATCGATTGCACGCAGAACCCGACCTGGGTGCAATCGCTCGCGGGACACTACGGCCTCACGTTTCCTCAGTGCGTCGGCGGCATCGTCGGCGCGCCGGCGAGCCGGATCCGTGCGACCTTCGGCGCCAAGGCCGCCGATCTCGCCGCGCAGATCGATGCGCAGCAGAACGAGAGCGGCATGACGACCGGCGATCTCGCAACCGTCCTGGTGGGCGGCAACGACGTCATCGAGCAATACCTGCAGTACCCCGCGATCAGCGAGCCGCAGTTGACCGCGAACGTTCAGGCGGCGGGCGCCGAAGTCGGCCGGCAGGTCAACCGGCTCGTCACGTTCGACGTCCGGGTGGTCGTCTCGACCACGCCCGATGTCGGCTACACGCCGTTCGCGGTGAACGAGCTGGCCACCCATGTCGACACCGATCGACAGGCCCTGCTCAAGCGCCTGAACCTTGCGTTCAATTCGTCGCTGCGATCGACCATCGCCAACGATGGCCGGCACATCGGCCTCGTGACCATGGACGAGCTGGTCGAGACGGTCGGAACGTTCGTCGGCGTCGACGGCTTCATCAACTCGACCGTGGGCGCCTGCGACCTGAACCAGTCCTTGCTGACACCGCCGTCGATCCTCGATTGCAGCGATCTCACGCTCATTCCGGGCGCGACGTCGACCAGCTATCTCTGGGCCGACGACCGCCATCTTTCCTACGGTGGCCAGGCGGCCCTGGCCAACCTGGCGATCAGCCGGGTGACGATCAATCCGTTCTGAGCGTGCCGATCAGGGTCGGTGCGGCGTACGAAGAAGCGCCGGCACGACATCGTCGGCGACCCATTCGGTGATCGCTTCCAGCGCCGGGCGCGCGGCGTTCGCGTTCGGATGGTTGACGATGGCGACGAGGATGTAGCGCTTGCCTGAATCGCCGAGCACGTAGCCGGCGACGCCGACGACGTCGCGCAGCGATCCGGTCTTGAGATGGGCGCGCCCGGGCGTGCCTCGCGAATTGCGAAGCGTGCCGTCGATTCCGGCGATCGGAAACGAGCTCATGAGCTCGGGCATCACCGGGCCGCCCCAGGCGACCTGCAGCACGCGCCCGAGCGCGAGCGCGCTGAGACGCGAGTCGCGCGACAGGCCCGAGCCGTTGACGATGACCGTGCCGGTCGCCGCGCGGCCGATGCGATCCTGCAGCCACTGCAGGATGAGCGCGCGCGCCGCCTCGGGCGTGCCGGCGCCGCGCTGCGTCGCGCCGAGGGTCAGGAACAGCTGCTGCGCCATGACGTTGTTGCTCAGCTTGTTGATGTCCCGGACCACGTCGGCGAGCGCCGGCGAGCGCAGCTCGAAGCTGGGCGGCGTCGCCGGCGCGACGCCGTCGCGAACGACGCCGTCGAGCTTGCCGCCGGCCTCCCGCCAGAGCCCGACCAGGGCGCGCTCGTTGTAGGTCTTCGGATCCGCGTAGGCGAGCGGCCAGATCTTTTCGCCGCAGGCCGCCTGGAACGTGCCGCGCAGCGCCAGCCGCGCCGGGTCGGCGAAGTCGCCCTGCAAGGTGCCGCGCCAGTCGTCGCAAGGGCCGGCGACGAGCGGCACCGTGGCGTCGGCGCGAACGCCGGCCAGCGGCGGATCGACGCTGACGACGGCGACGCCGTGCGCCGGATCGGGCGTGAAGGTGAGCAGCAGCGAGCGGTAGTTGAGAAGCAGGGCGTCGGCGCCGGCGTTGTAGGGGCGCAGCGGCTCGCCGTCGAAATCGGCCGGGTTCGTCTCGCCGGGAACGAAGGCCGAGCGGTCGACGACGATGTCGCCGCGGATCTCGCGCACGCCAGCCTGCTGCACGCGCCGCAGCATCAGCCAGATTCGCTCGAGCACCAGCTTCGGATCGCCGTTGCCCTTGATGACGAGATTGCCCTCGAGCACGCCATTGCTCACCTGGCCCTGCAACCAGACCGGCGTCGACCAGGTGTAGGCAGGCCCGAGCAGATCGAGGCCGGCGAAGGTCGTCACGAGCTTCATCAGCGATGCCGGGTTGGCGGGTCGATCGGCCTGCCACATGAGACGCGGCCGCGTCGCATCGACCTCCGATACCCACGCGACCATCGCCTCGCGCGGCACGCCACCACGAGCCAGGGCGCGGTCGACGGCCGCCGGCAAACCCTTCTGAGGCGCGGCTTGTGTCGCCGTCGCTCCGAGGCAGCCGAGGGCAATGGCCAGCGCCAGCACGCGCGCCGTGCTCGCCGAACGAAGAAGCGGGCGCCGCGCCATGACGGGAATCATCGCATGCACATCGTGCGGTCGAGGCCGCCGCTAAACTTGTCGATGGCGCCGCGATCGCAGCCGCGTCCGCATCTGCATCCGCATGACGACCTTGCTGGCTTTCGACACCGCTTCCGAACGCATGACCATCGCGCTGGCGAGCCAGGGCGAGTCCTGGTCGCATGCCGGTGCCGGCGGGGCGAAGGCTTCGGCGGCGCTGATCCCGGCCATCTTCGCGTTGCTCGACGACGCCGGCATCGTGCTCGACGATCTCGACGCCATCGCTTTCGGCCGCGGCCCGGGCGCCTTCACCGGCCTGCGCACCGCGTGCTCGGTGGCCCAGGGCCTGGCCTTCGGCGCCGGCAAGCCAGTTATCGCCATCGACAATCTGCTCGCCGTCGCCGAGTCTGCCCGCGGCGGTCGCGACGCGTTGCGCGTCTGGGCGACGATCGACGCGCGCATGGATCAGATCTATGCCGCCGAATATGTCTACGACGCCGGCCGCTGGCGGGCGCTGCACGAGCCGATGCTGACCGATTGCGAACGCCTTGCCGATCACTGGCGAGCCGCGCCTGCGGCTGCGGTGGCGGGCGATGCGCTGCGCGTGTTCGGCCCGCGCCTCGATGCCGGCCATGCCGAGCGCTTTCCCGATGCGCGCGTCGAGGCGCCGGCGCTGCTCGCGCTCGCCGAGCGTGCCTGGCGAGACCGGGCCACCGTCGATGCGGCATCGGCGCTTCCGCTCTATGTCCGCGACAAGGTCGCCGAGACGACGCAGGAACGCGAGGCGCGCAAGTGACGCGCGCCGGTGGTCCGCTGGCAATGGCGGTCCTTCGTTGGCCGAGGCCCGCTGCATGAGCGCGAACCCCGCACCGCGGCACCCGTTGCGTCGCAGCGAGAGCCTGCGGCCGATGACGCTGGCCGCGCTCGACGGCGTGGTCGCCCTCGAGCAGGCCGTCTATCCGTTCCCGTGGACACGGGGCAACTTCATCGATTCGCTCGCTGCCGGCTACATCGCCTGGACGCTCAACGGCGCCAGCGGCGAGCTGATCGCCTATTGCATCGCCATGCGCGGCGCCGCCGAGCTGCACCTTCTCAACATCACCGTGACGCCGGTCGCGCGACGACGCGGCCATGCGCGTCGACTGCTCGGCGAGCTGGTGGCGCAGGCGCGCGGCGAAGGCATGGAGACGCTCTGGCTCGAAGTGCGTGCGAGCAACGACGTGGCGCTCACTGCCTATCTGCAGCTCGGCTTCGCGCAGGTCGGCCTGCGCCGTCGCTACTATCCCGCTCCCGCCGACAGCCGCGAGGACGCCGTCGTCATGAGCCTCGGCCTCGATTCGAACGCCGCGCGGGCCATCGATGCGCTGGACTGAGCGACAGCGCGCGATGCTGCGCGAGATGGGCGTGCGATCCTGGTTTCGCGAGGCTGGTGGCGACATGCACGGTGCGCCGGCGGCCCATGCCGCCGCTGCCGCTGCCGTCGCCATCGTCGCGGCGCCGCCGGCCGGCGGCGTGCAGCAGCGCAGCGAAGCCGAATGGCTGATCGTCGACGGTCCCTTCGAGGGCGCGGACGACGGCACGCGCGCGGCCATCGAGGCCGAGCAGGAGAAGCTCCTGGACAACATGCTGCGCGCCATCGGCGTCTCGCGCGACGCCGTCGCGCCGCATGGCCGCGCCTGTCACATCCGGCTGAACGGGCCCGGCGACGGTGAGCTCGGCCTCGTCCATGAGTGCGTCCGGCCGCGCTGCGCGCTCGTGCTCGGCCGCGCCGCTGCGATCGCCATGCTCGGCGCCGACGAGCCCGTGGGGCGCCTGCGCGGACGGGTCCACACGCGCCGCGGCATGCCAGTCGTCGTCACCTTCTCGCTGGCCTATCTGTTGCGCAACCCGAGCGAGAAGGCGAAAGCCTGGGCCGACCTTTGCCTCGCGGTCGGAGCGCTCGCCGTGCCGGATTCGGCCGCAGCGTAGCGACGAATCTCAGCGCTTCTTCGGTCGTTTCCAGGCGGCCAGGCTCGATTGCCGGGTGCGTGCGACCGTGAGCTGGCCGGCCGGCGCGTCGCGCGTGATCGTCGAGCCGCCGCCGATCGTCGCGCCTTCGCCGATCTGCACCGGCGCGACCAGCACGACATTGCTGCCGATGTGCGCGTCGGCGCCGATCGTCGTGCGCAACTTGTTCGCACCGTCGTAGTTCGCGGTGATGCTGCCGGCGCCGAAATTGACGCGCTCGCCGACGCTGGCGTCGCCGATGTAGGCGAGATGGTTGGCCTTGGCGCCGGCGCCGAGCGAGGCGTTCTTGATCTCGACGAAGTTGCCGATGTGCACGCCGGCGCCCAGCTCGGCGCCGCCACGCAGGCGGGCGTACGGGCCGACGACGGCCTGTGCGCCCACCGTCACGCCGAGTGCTTCGCCGTCGATGTGCGAGTACGGTCGGATCGTCGCCCCGCTGGCGATCCGGGCGTTGCGCAGCATGCAGTAGGCGCCGATGCGAACGCCGTCGCCGAGCTCGACGCGGCCTTCGAAGATGCAGCCGACATCGATCTCGACATCGTTGCCGCAGTCCAGCTCGCCGCGCAGATCGAAGCGCGCCGGGTCGGCGAGTCGAACGCCCGCGGCCATCAGTCGGTCGGCGGCGTCGTGCTGGAAGCGGCGCTCGAGCGAGGCGAGCTGGCCAGCGCTGTTGACGCCGAGCACCTCGGTCTCGCTCGCCGCCGCGGCGGCGACGATCGGCGTGCCGTCGGCGACGGCCAGCGCGACGACGTCGGTCAGGTAGTACTCGCCGGCCGCGTTGTCGTTGCGCAGCGCCGCGAGCCAGCGCTTGAGCGCCGCCGTCGGCGCGGCCATGACGCCGGTGTAGACCTCGGCGATGCGTCGCTGCGCCGGCGTCGCGTCCTTGTCCTCGACGATCGCGGTGATCGTCGCGCTGCTGTCGCGGACGATGCGGCCATAGCCGCTCGCGTCGGCGAGCACGATCGTCAGCAAGGCCAGCCGTTCGCCGCCGCTCGCCGCCACCAGGGCGCGCAGGGTCTCGGCCTCGACCAGCGGCACGTCGCCGTTCAGCACCAGCGTCGTGCCGTCGCCGTCGAGAAGCGGCGCGGCCTGCTGCAAGGCGTGCCCAGTGCCGAGCTGCGGCTCCTGCCGCACGAACGCGAGACCCGGTGCGGCCGCGCTCTGCTCGACCTCGGCTGCACCGTGGCCGGTGACGACGACGATGCGCGAAGCACCCAGGCCGGCCGCGGCATCCAGAACATGCTGCAATAGATGTCGACCGGCGAGCCTGTGCAGGACCTTCGGCCGCTGCGAACGCATCCGCGTTCCTTTTCCCGCCGCCATGATCACCACGTTCAACGCCATGCCATCACCTGCTTCCGGCCGCACTCGTTGGCGGCTGCCGATTATCGCGGTGCTGCTGACGGTGACGATGGCCCTGTCCGGTTGCGGCATGGCGATGAAGCTGGGCTACGGCCAGGGCAGTCCGATCGCCTTTCGCTGGCTCGACGGCTACGTCGATTTCAACGACGCCCAGTCGCTGCGCGTGCGCGGCGCGCTCGACGAATGGTTCGGTTGGAATCGACGCACCCAGCTGTCCGACTACGCCGACCTGCTGGCCCGCGCCGAGGTCGAGCTGCTCGCCGACATGGCGCCGCAGCGGATGTGCGGCTGGGCCGACGAGGTTCGTGCCCGCTTCGATGCCGGACTCGACCATGCGGCGCCGACGATCGTCGAGCTGGCGCCGACGCTTTCGCTGCAGCAGATCGCCAACATCGAGAAGCGGTACGCCCAGCGCAACGAGGGCTTTCGGGACGACTTCATGCAGCGCGACGCGGCGAAACGGCGCAAGGCGTCGATCGAGCGCGAAGTGGGTCGCGCCGAGACGCTCTATGGCCGGCTCGACGCCGCGCAGCGCGAGCTGGTCGCGCGATCGGTCGCCGAGTCGCCGTATGACGCCGAGCTGTCGTACGCCGAGCGCACGCGTCGCCAGCAGGACGCGCTGGCGACCTTGCGCAAGCTCGCCGCGACGCATCCGACCGGCGTCGAGGCCGAGGCGGAATTCCGCGCCTACGTGCAGCGCCTCGATCGCTCGCCGCGCGACGCGTACCGCCGCTATTCGGCACGGCTGGTCGACTACAACTGCAGCTTCGCCTCGACGCTGCACAACGCGACCAGCGTCGAGCAACGCCGCCATGCCGCCGCGCTGCTGCACGATTACGAGCTCGACCTGCGCTCGCTGGCCGCCGACGCGGCCGGCTGATGAGATGTCGGCCCCCACGCTCACTGCGTTCGCTGCCCCCGAGGGGGCGCTCAGCCGGCTTGGGAGCGGCCCGGCGCCGGCTGAACCGCGCCAAGGCGGTTGAACGCGCGGCGGCTAATCCGCCGGCGCGATGCGAACCCGGTGCGGGTTGACGGCGCCGCCGCGCGGAAAGTCGGCCAGCGCGGCGCTGAACATCGCCGACAGCAGCGACGACGCACCCATCGAGCCGCCTTCGTTGCTGGCGCGCGCTTCGTACAGCAGTTCGCCCGAGGCCTTGTCCCGGATCAGCACGCCGACTTCGCGCTCGAAGTAGGGCGGCTCGTAGCCCGGCCCGTAGCCGTAGCCGTAGCGCCAGCCGGGGTTCCAGTACGGCCGGCCGTAGCGACCGTAGACGAATGGGCGCGAGAGCGGGCCGACGCCGTACCAGAACGGATCGGCGAACGGCGAGCGGTCGAGCTCGGTGGCACGGGCGCCGATCTGGAAGCTCACGTCGGCCGTCGTCCCTTCCCCGGCGGCGACGAAGCCGGCGCCTTCGATCGCGCGCCGCGCCACGTCTTCGAGCGACTGGGCTTGCTGCGGTTGCGCCTGCTGCGACGGCAGGCGCTCGAACACGTAGCTCGCCGGAGCGCGGCCGGCCGGCCAGCGACTGAAGCTCGACACGTTGCTGTCGACGGCGCGCAGCGAGGCACAGCCGGCGAGCGAAACGGCGACGAGGAGCGAGGCAACGATTTTCACCCGGCGAATCTCCTCAATCTGGTGACGGCGTCGCGGTCGGCCGGTCGAGCGGACGCGACGTGAAGTCGAGGGCGATGGGCTGGCCGTTGCTTGCAGCCGGGTCGAACGCATCGGCATCGAACGCGCGATCGCCGCCGGCATCGGCAACACCGCCGGGTTGGAGCGTCGTGAACGGGAAGAGGTTCCGGTCCATCAGGTGCGACGCGTCGACGTTGCCCATGGCGCGGAAGATGCGATCGATGCGCCCGGGCTGCTCGCGCTCCCAGTCGCGCAGCATGCGGCCCACCTTGACGCGCTGCAGGTTGGCCTGGCTGCCGCAGAGCGTGCACGGGATGATCGGATAGTCGCGATGCACGGCCCAGCGCGCGAGGTCGGCCTCGGCCACGTAGGCAAGCGGCCGGATGACGACGTGCCTGCCGTCGTCGCTCACCAGCTTGGGCGGCATGCCCTTCATGCGGCCGCCGAAGAACATGTTCATGAAGAAGGTCTGGACCATGTCGTCGCGGTGGTGGCCGAGCGCGATCCGGGTCGCCCCGAGCTCGCCGGCGACGCGGTACAGCACGCCGCGGCGCAGCCGCGAGCACAGGCTGCACATCGTCTTGCCTTCGGGCACCAGCCGCTTGACGATCCCATAGGTGTCCTGCTCGACGATGCGGTGCTCGATGTCGAGCGCCGCGAGGTAGTCGGGCAACACGTGCGCCGGAAAGCCCGGCTGCTTCTGGTCGAGGTTGACGGCGACGATCTCGAAGGGCTCGGGTGCGCGGCGGCGCAGCGCGACCAGGATGTCGAGCAACGCGTAGCTGTCCTTGCCGCCCGACACGCAAACCATGACGCGGTCGCCCGCGCCGATCATCGCGAAGTCGCCGATCGCCTGGGCGACCTGCCGGTGCAGGCGCTTGGCGAGCTTGGCGATCTCGACCGTCGGCCTGGCCGCCTCGACGTCGCGGGTGGAAGCGTTGGAAGACACGGTTTCTACAATACGCGCGTGCACGCCGACATCGACCGCCGCAGTGTATCGGCGCAGCTCGTCGAGCGGATCGGCGCGGCGATCGACCGCGCCGACGGCTGGCTGCCGTTCAGCGGCTTCATGGCGATGGCGCTCTACGAGCCGGGCCTCGGCTACTACGCGAGCGGCCGGCGCATCGTCGGCCGCATGCCCGAAGGCGGCAGCGACTTCGTCACCGCGCCCGAGCTCTCGCCGCTCTTCGCGCAGGCGCTCGCCCGGCAGATCCGGCAAGGCCTGGACGCGTGCGGCAGCGATGCGCTCTGGGAATTCGGCGCCGGCTCCGGCGCGCTGGCCGCCGAGCTCCTGCGCACGCTCGGCGACCGGATCGGCAGCTATTCGATCGTCGAGCTGTCGGCGCCGCTGCGCGAGCGGCAGCGCCTCGCCATCGGTGACCCGCGCGTGCGCTGGCTCGATGCCTGGCCCGATGTGCTCGACGGCGTCGTCATCGGCAACGAGGTGCTCGATGCGATGCCGGTCGATCTGCTGCACTTCGACGGCGCGGCGTGGCTCGAGCGCGGCGTCGCGCGCGGCCGCGACGCTGACGCCGCGTTCGCCTGGTCCGACCGCCCGAGCGACAGGCGGCCGCCGCTCGCGGCCGGCTTCGGCGCCGGCGCGACGACCGAGATCCATCCGCAGGCGACGGCCTTCGTCGCCAGCCTGGCCGAGCGCATGCGGCGCGGTCTGGCGCTCTTCATCGACTACGGCTTTCCCGAGTCGGAGTACTACCACCCGCAGCGCAGCGGCGGCACCCTGATGTGCCACCGCGCGCACCGCGCCGACACCGATCCGCTCAGCGACGTCGGCGACAAGGACATCACGGCGCACATCGACTTCACGGGCCTTGCGCTCGCCGCGCAGGACGCCGGTCTCGACGTCGCCGGCTACACCTCGCAGGCGCGTTTCCTGATCAACTGCGGCATCGTCGAGCTGCTCGCCGCAGCCATCCCGAGGCAGCGCGCGGACGCACAGAAGCTCGTCAACGAGCACGAGATGGGCGAGCTGTTCAAGGTCATCGCCTTCGCCAGGGGAATCGAGATCGAGCCGCTCGGCTTCGCCAGCGGCGATCGTCGGCATCGCCTGTAGGCAGGCGATCTCCTCATACCGAATCGCATTCAAACGTATCGAACTCGCCGTGCCGCCGTGCCGCCGCGTGGCTGCCGAGGGCGTCGGGCGATCGGCTCCGTTCATGTCCCCCGGCGTCGGCCTGCGGCCGACGCCTCCTCCTTTACTTCACTGCGCCGGTCGCCCAACGCCCTCGGCAGCAGACACCCAGCCTTGCAAAAGGATGAAGTCCCGAGTGCTTGCGCTGGTGCCACGAGCGCTGCGGCGGGTCGCTGTGTGGAGTGAAGTAAAGGGGGAGGGTCGGGCGCAGCCCGGCCCGGAGGACATGAACGCAACACAGCGACCCGTCGCAGCGCTCGCATCCTGATCTTCGAGAGTCAGCTTCCTCGACAAGTCCCCGGAAGACCGCGACGACTCCTCGCCCGATCTTCGATTGGATGCGCTTGAATACAAGTCCGTATCAGGCGGCGGCCGCTTCGTCGCGCAGCGCCGCGGCGCGTGCGGCGTGGATCGCCTCGCCGATCGCCGGGCCGGCCAGGCCGCGCGCCGCGGCGTCGGCAGCGATGGCCGTCGCGTCGACGGCTTGGACGCGGTGCAAGGCGTCGAGCAGGCGGGGCCGCTGCGGATACGCGGAGTCTTCGAGCCCGAGCCGGCCGCGTGCGTCGCACTCGCAGGCCAGCAGCATGTCGGCGAAGCGGTCCGGCCGGCGCAGGGCGTCGCAGCGCTCGAGCAGGCGCAGGATGGCGGCGGCGCCGAACTCGCCGCTGCGGTGCACGTTGCCGTGCTCGCGCGCGACGACTTCGGCGAGCGCCCGGCAGGCGTTGTCGACGCGCAGCCGCTCGCTCAGGCGGCGCACCAGGGCAACGCTGCGCTCCTCGTGGCCGAGATGGCGCGGCAGCACGGCCTGCGGCGTCTCGCCCTTGCCCAGGTCGTGGCCGAGGCAGGCGTAGCGCACCGGCAGGCTGGCCCCGAGGCGAGCCGACAGGTCGAGCACCATCAGCAGGTGAACGCCGGTGTCGACCTCGGGGTGGAAGTCGGCGCGCTGCGGCACGCCGAACAGGCGCGCGACCTCGGGCAGCACGCGCTCGAGAGCGCCGCAGGCGCGCAGCACCTCGATCATGCGCGATGGGCGCGCTTCCATGAGGCCGCGCGAGACCTCGCGCCAGACGCGCTCCGGCACCAGCGCGTCGACCTCGCCGGACGCGACCATGGCGCGCATCAGCGTTTCGGTCTCGGGCGCGACGCGAAAGTCGGCGAAGCGCGCGGCGAAGCGGGCGACACGCAGGATGCGCACCGGGTCTTCGGCGAATGCCGGCGAGACATGGCGGAGGATCCGGTCTTCGAGATCGCGGGCGCCGCCCCATGGATCGACGAGCGTGCCGTCGGCCTGCTCGGCCATCGCGTTGATCGTCAGGTCGCGGCGCTGCAGGTCCGCTTCGAGCGTGACGTCGGGCGCGGCGTGGAAGGCGAAGCCGTGGTAGCCGGGCGCGGTCTTTCGCTCGGTCCGCGCCAGGGCGTATTCCTCTTTCGTCTCGGGATGGAGGAAGACCGGAAAGTCGGCGCCGACGGCGCTGTAGCCGAGCGCGCGCAGTTGCTCGGGCGTCGCGCCGACGACGACCCAGTCGTGGTCCTGGACCGGCAGGCCGAGCAGGCGATCGCGCACCGCGCCGCCGACGATGTACGCGTGCATGGCCGAGCGTACCGCAGCGCGGCGACGCGAAGCCCGGCCCTCGTGCGCCGCGTCTCAGCGCGGTCGGTAGGGCTCGTCCTCGACGAGGAAATCGTGTTCGGCGAGCGCCGCCTGTTCCCATTCGAGAAACGACGGCAGCGTCAGCACCTGCTTCGCGTAGGCCTGCGCGCGCGGTCCGACCGGCAGCGCGTAGGTGCGGATGCGCGTGCACACGGGGGCGAAGTAGGCGTCGGCGATGCCGAAGCGAGCGCCGAAGAGATATGGGCCGCCGCTGTCGTCGAGCGCCTGCGTGAACAGTGCGTCGATGCGCTTCAGGTCGCGGGCGACCGCCGGGTTCTCGCGCAGCATGCGCGCGCCGACCTCGGGAAACGCCGCCTCGAGATTCATGCCGAAGGTGCCGCGCAGCTCCGCGAAGCCCGAGTGCATCTCCGCGCACAGGCAGCGCGCCCGGGCCCGCTGCTTCGCGTCGGCAGGCCAGAGGTGCTTTTGCGGAAAGCGATCGGCCAGGTATTCGGCGATCGCCAGGCTGTCCCAGACCGCGAAGCCGTCGTCGACGAGCAGGGGCACGCGCCCGGTCGGCGCCATCGACAGCAGCGTCGTCTTGAAGGCCGAGCCGTCTTCCCATGACAGGCGCAGGCGCTTTTCCTCGAACGGGATGCCGGCCTCCGTCATCAGCAGCCACGGCCGCAGCGACCACGAGGAATAGTTCTTGTTGCCGATGTAGAGCTGCATGACGTGCCTCAGTCGTGCCGCCCTCGGGCGCGCCAGACCTCGAGCCTGGCCTCGCCGAAGACGTGGCCGAGATAGCGCGGCGCGATGGCTTCGAGCGGCGTCGGCTCGATGCCGAGGCGCTCGAGCCCGGGCATCTTGCCGCTGGCGACGCTGGCGACGCGCATCGAGTCGAGGTTGTCGCGCGACATCAGCGACGGGCCGGGCAACATCTCCATCACCAGCGCCTGCAGGCGACCGAGCATGGCCGGCAGGGCGAGCACCGGCCGGCGCGAGCCAGACCAGATGCCTGCGGCACGCACCAGCTCCGCCAGGGTGTAGACGCGCGGCCCGCAGCATTCGATCGTCATGCCGATCGTTCCCGGATCGTCGATCGAACGGACCACCGCACTCGCCACGTCGTCGACCCAGACCGGCTGGAAGCGGGCGTCGGCGCTGGCCAGCGGCATCAGCAGAAAGACCTTCTGCAGCGTCGCGAACAGGTTGAGAAAGCGATCGCGCTCGCCGAAGACGACCGAAGGCCGAAGGACGGTCACGTCGAGGCCGGCGGCCTTCAGTGCCTGCTCGCCGCGCGCCTTCGAGCGCAGGTACCGGCTGGGCGCGTCCGCCGCCGCACCCAGCGCGCTGACGTGGACGATGCGGCGCACGCCGGCCGAGGCGCAAGCGGCGGCGAGCCGTGCCGGCAAGCGGACGTGCACGTGCTCGAATTCCGCTTCGCTGCCGTGCAGGATCGCGACCAGGTTGATGACGACGTCGGTGTCGCGCAGCATGCGCGCGAGCGTGGCTTCGTCGTGCACGTCGCCGCAGGCGATCTCGACGGTCGGCAGCAGCTGAAGATGGCGGGCACGGCCGAAGCGCCGGGTCGCGACGCGGATGCGGCCGTCGCCGCCGCCGGAACGCTCGACCAGTTTTTCGCAGACGCTGCGGCCGATGAAGCCGGTGGCACCGAGGATCAGGACATTGCGAAGCATCTGGTGGAGTCGTGCCTGGACGGCACGAAGCGGCCGACGAGAGGCGATTCTCGCCGAGTCGCGCCCGCCACGGTCAGGGCAGGTCCTTCTCCGGCGCCGGGGCGTTCGGGTCGGCGGGCCCGACCGGGCGGCCGAGCCGCGAGCGGATCGTCGTTCCCTTGCCGCCGAGCAAGGCCGCATAGTAGGTCGCGTTGCTCAGCACTTTCTTGACGTAGTCGCGCGTTTCCGGAAACGGAATGCTTTCGGCCCACACCGCGGCGTCGAGCACCGGGCCGTTGCGCCACTGGCGAGGCCGGGCGGGGCCGGCGTTGTAGGCCGCGGCGGCCATCGCCTGGGAGCCGTTCAGATCGTCGAGCACCAGCTTCAGGTAGGCACTGCCCAGCCGGAGGTTGGTGTAGCGATCGGCGATGAGCGAGGGCGAATAGGGGATGCCGAGCTTCTTCGCCGTCCACTTCGCGGTGCCCGGCATGATCTGCATGAGGCCGCTTGCGCCGGCGCCGGAGCGCGCGTCCATGACGAAGCGCGACTCCTGGCGGATCAGCCCGTAGACGAATGCCGGGTCGAGCCCGATCTCCGTGGTGCGCGCGACGACATCGTTGCGCAGCGGCATCGGGAAGCGCTGCTCCATGTCGATCTCGGCGCGGGTCTTGTCGCTGGTGTTGATGCATCGATCCCAGACCTCGTGGTCGCAGGCGAGCTGGGCGGCCGCAAGCAGCTCGCGATCGCCCATGCCGCGGATGGTGAAATTCCATTCGCGCACACCCTCGTTGCGCAGGCTGATCGAGATCAGCATCAGCGCTCGGACGAAGCCGGGCTGCGCCGATGCGGCGTCGCGTTCTGCCGGCGTGAGCGGAGCCGGACGCGCCGGCCATGCCCGCGGCTGGCCGAGATCTTCGGCGGCGAGCTGCCCGTAGAAGCCGAGCTGGCCGGCGATCGAGGCGAGCAGCTCGCGGCTCAAGCTGCGCATGGCTTCGCCTTCCTGCGAGTTCTTGACGAGCGCATGCATGCTGCGTGCCTTCCAGTAGACCCAGGCCGTCTCCTTCTGCTCGGCCGGCGTCATGGCGTCGATCGCTTGCATCACCTGCTGCCAGCGCGGGCGACCGTTGTCGGCGCGCAGGGCCGAGCGCACCTTCCAGCCGAGCATGTCGTCGGTGGGATCGATCTCGTGGGCTCCCTTTCGATTGGCGCGTTCGGCGCGCAGGAACTGGTCGGCTGCTTCCGGCTGCAGCTTCAGAGCCGTCTGGCGCGCGACGCTGCCCCACGCCCAGGCGGCGAGATCGCCGGGAAGGGCGCGCTCCCAGCGACCGGCGAGCAGATTCGCCGCGGAATCGCTGTCGGTGGCGGCCAGGCGCGTCAGGGCGAGCGCCGCGAGCTCGGCGTCGTTGCGCGTCGCGGTGGCCGCCTTCCTGGCGAGAAAGCGTGTCGGGCTGTCCTGGATCTCGCCGACGCCGGCGGCGACGGCAGGCCCGAGCAGGCCGGCCGCCTGGCGAACGGCGCGCGGGCGGTTCGCCTCCGCTGACAGGCGCACCTTCTTCCAGACGTCGGCGGCCGACAGCTGCCTGGTGTCGAAGAGCGTCGCCGCCAACAGCGCGCAGCCATCGTCGGCGTCCTTCTGCGCCATCCACGCGGCGAGGCCGGCATCCTTGACGACCTTGCCCGCTGCCTGGTCGGCAAGAACCGAATAGCAGGTGACCTCGCGGTCGTCGTTCATGCGAAAGCGCGGGTATTCGGCGGCGAAATCGGCCCAGTCGCGGCGCCGTCCCAGCTCGAGCAGCCAGTCGTTGCGCAGGCGGTCTTCGACGTAGCTGCCGCTCCATCGTTGCGCGAATGCGCTCAGCTCGGGCTGCTGTGCGTCCGCGAGGCGGTTGCCGAGCTCCCAGTATTCGACCCACATCGCCAGCGGGTTGGCTTCGGCATTGGCCTGGACGCGCAGCGCCGCCAGGCGGGGCCGGTCCTTCTTGCGAAAGGCCTCGCGCGCGTCCTGCACGGTGCTGTCCGCGCCTTGCGCGACCGCCGGCCGCGGCGACGCCGTCGCTGCCAGGACGACGAGCGCCAGGCAAGCGAGCGCGCCGGCGACGCCGCGTCGCCGGCGCGGCGCCCCCTCATATACTGATTTGCTCCGCTGCTTCACTGTCGGTTGCATCGCTCGTATCGCTCGCTTCAGCCGCTCCATCCGCTTCATCCGCACACGTTCAACCCATGACCGAAGGACCCGTCGACGCTGCCCTGAACCTGCATCGCGCCGCGCGCCGGGCGCTGCGCCGGCGCCTGCTCGACGAGCGCGAGGCCTTCGTCGCGTCGCCCGCCGCATCCGCCGCCAGCTCGGCGCTGGCCAAGGCGCTTTGCGACGTCATCGCCGATCTGGAGCCGGCGTGCCTCGGCATCTATTGCCCCTTACGTTCGGAATTTAACGCAGCTGGTGTGCTGGCGGCCGACGCGCGCCTCGCCGAACTGTCGCTGGCGCTGCCTTATGCACGGCGCACGCCCAAGGCGATGGAATTCCGGCGCTGGGACGGCGCGCCGTCCGACCAGGTTGACGAATGCGGCATCGGCTCGTGCGAAGGCGAGCTCGTCACGCCCGATGTTGTCGTCGTGCCGTGCGTCGGCTTCACCGCCGACAGCTACCGCCTCGGCTATGGCGGCGGCTACTACGACCGTTGGCTCGCCGGCCATGGCCAGGTCACCGCGGTCGGGCTGGCCTGGGCATTCGCCGAGATCGATCCAGCCACGTTCGATGCACAGCCGCATGACATCGCGCTTTCCGTGATCGTCACCGAGCGAGGCGTCCGCTAGGAGTCCGGGCGGCAGAAGACAGGTGCCGCAGAAAATGGCAATTTCAGGGGTCGCTGACCCCTTGAGCCATTTCTGGGTGGTGTGCCGACATTCCTGTGAGCCACCCGAACCAAGCTGGAAGCCGCGCCAGTGCAAGCGCTTTAGCTTCTACCGGCGGCTCACCGAATCGTCGGCAGAGTGGCTCAATATCAGGCCGGCGGCCACAGTCCAAGTCATTCGGTCCTCATATGATCGCGTCGCCCGTTCACGCGGAGCGCCTCAACCAGGATTCAGGCCCATGAAATCGTTCATCGTCGCACTTGCCGTCGCTCTCGTCGCGGCCACCTCGATGCCAAGCGACGCCTT
>DAIMIM010000017.1:0-18941 GCA_036722755.1 Caldimonas sp.
CGACGCGCGGCTGCTCGTCTCGCTCAACGGTGCCGCCGTGCTGCTGCTCGGCATCCTTCCCGGCGGCCTGATGACGATGTGCGCGCAGGCGATCGTGCAGATGTTCGCGACCTGATCGCGGCATCGCCGGCAGCGGATTTCGCATGCGCTTGCAAGACCTCGGCGCCGACACGAATCATCTGCGCGAGACCGAAGTCGAACCGCATCGGGCCTGGCGCGGCGCCTTCCTCGACGTGCGGCGTGACCGCGTCTCGCTGCCTGACGGCAGCACCGCGCACCGCGAATACATCGTCCATCCCGGCGCGGTCATGATCGTTCCCATCCTCGACGACGGCTGCCTCGTCGTCGAGCGGCAATGGCGCTACCCGTTGCGTCGCGCCATGCTCGAGTTTCCGGCCGGCAAGATCGAGCCGGGCGAGCCGGTGCTCGATTGTGCGGTGCGCGAGCTCGAGGAGGAGACGGGCTACCGCGCCGCCGAATGGGCACGCGCCGGCATCCTGCACAACGCCATCGCCTACTCCACCGAAAGCATCGAAATCTGGTTCGCGCGCGGCCTTGTGGTCGGTGAGCGTCGCCTCGATGCCGGCGAGTTTCTCGACGTGTTCGAGGCCGATGCCGCCGAACTCGACGCGGCGGTGCAGCGGGGTGATTTGACCGACGCGAAAAGCCTGGTCGGCCTGCTCTGGCTGCAGAACTGTCGCGCCGGCCGCTGGCCCCTCGAATGGCAGCCGGTGCAGCCCGATCGCGGCTTGCCGATAATGCAGCCATGAAGGTCTTGAACCTGCGTTGCGCCGACGAGCATGGCTTCGAGGGCTGGTTCGCCTCCGAAGACGATTTCTCCGCGCAGCTGGCGAGCGGCGCGATTGCCTGCCCGCTCTGCGGCAGTAAGACCATCGAGCGCTTGCCGAGCGCGCCGCGAATCCAGGTCTCGCGTCACGCCGCGCCGGTACCGGAGGCGGCGCAAGGCGTGCCGGTGACCTTGCAATCGCAATGGCTGCGCGCCGTGCGCCACGTGATGGAGACGACCGAAGACGTCGGCGAGCGCTTCGCCGAGGAGGCGCGGCGCATCCACTACGGCGAGGTCGAGGAGCGCGCGATCCGCGGCCGTGCCTCGCGCGAGGACGCCGACGCCCTGCGTGACGAAGGCATCGAGGTGCACGCCCTGCCGTTGCCCGATGCGATGAAGGGCCCGTTCCAGTAGCCGCTCAGGCGTGGCACGGCACGCAGGCGTCGAGCAGCAGGTAGCGCGAATCGGCCAGCGCGCTGACGATCGCGTCGCCCTGCCGGTCGAAGGTGAACGCCTCGCCCGGCGCCAGCACGATGTCGCGTCGATCCCCGTCCTGGGTGATCCAGATCGAGCCGGCGATGCATTCCAGCCGACGCCCGCGTCCATCGCGGACGTGACGGATGCGTCCCCTGCCCAAGGCGCGGGTTCCGAGAATCAGATCGTTGTGCATGGTCGACTCCTGTAGCATGAGGGCTGTGCATGCATATCCGCCCTCGACAAACGCCCGCTCTTGGGGCAGCTGCAGGGAGTTTGAGGTCGGCGCGGTGACCTTGCAAACGATCATCCGGAATGGTTTGCATGCGCTCCGTGCATGCATGGCCTCGATGCGATGAGCCGCGGCGCTTTCGAGCTGCCACCACTCGAGCTGCTCGTCGTCTTCGAGTCGGCGGCCCGCCATCTGAGCTTCACGCGCGCCGCGGAGGAAATCGCTCTGACGCAATCGGCGGTCAGCCGGCAGATCCAGGCGCTCGAGGAGAGCTTCGGCGTGCCGCTCTTTCGCCGCCTCCACCGCGCGCTGGTGCTCACCGAAGCCGGCCGCGCCTTCCAGCAGGCGACGGCCGCGGCGCTGGCGGACCTCGACGCGGCCACCCGATTGCTCCGGCACGGCACCGGCGCGAAGACGGTCGTCGTCACGACGACACCAGGCTTCGCCGGCCTGTGGCTGATCCCGCGGCTGTCCATTTTCGTGGCCGCGAATCCCGGCGTCGACGTGCGCATCTCGGCAAGCAACGGCCTGGCCAAGCTCGATCGGGACGGGGTCGACGTGGCGATCCGCTACCAGGCCGTGGATGCCGTACCCGCCAGCGCTGTCAGCCTGTTCGGCGAAACGGTCTCCCCGGTTTGCAGCCCCCGGCTGCGCCGCGCCGCCGGCGATGGCTTGCGCGTGCCCGCCGACCTGGCCCGGCAGACGCTGTTGCGCATGGAGCCCGACGGCAAGAACCAGTTGCAGGACTGGGGCTTGTGGCTCGCCGCGATGCACGTCGCCGATCTGAAGCCCGCCGGCGTCCTGCATTTCTCGTCGTACGACCAACTGATCCAGGCAGCGACCGCCGGGCAGGGCATCGCCCTGGGGCGACAGCCGCTGATCGACCGGCTCGTCAAGGCGAAGAAGCTCGTCGCGCCGTTCGCCGACGTGGTGGTGTCGCCGCGCGGCTATTGCATGATCGTCGCCGCGCATGCCGCCCGACGGGCCGAGGTGGCGGCCTTCGCGGCGTGGCTCACGGCAACAGCACGCGCCCCGGATTCAGCACGCCCGAGGGGTCGAGCGCGCGCTTGACGGCGCGCATCATGGCCAGCGCGACCGGCGACTTGCGCAGCACCAGCTCATCGCGCTTGAGTGATCCGACGCCGTGCTCGGCCGAGATCGAGCCGCCGCGCGCCACCACGGCGTCGTAGACGATGGCGTTGATGGCGGCTTCGTTGGCGCGCAGGAACTCGGCGGCGTCGCCGGCTTCGGGGCATTGCACGTTGTAGTGCAGATTGCCGTCGCCGAGATGGCCGAAGTCGACCAGGCGCGCGCCGGGAAACGCCCGCTGCAACGCGTTGTCGGTGGCGGCGACGAACTCGACGATCGCCGACGCCGGCAAGGCGATGTCGTGCTTCACGTTCGGGCCTTCGGCGGCTTGCGCGAGCGGAATCGACTCGCGCAGCTGCCACATCGCCTGCGCTTGCGCGATGTTGCTGGCGATGGCCGTGTCGTGCACGAGACCGAGCTCGAGCCCGCGCCCCAGCAACGACTCGAGCGCGGCGGCACCGTGCGCGTCGCCTTCGACATCGGAGTGTTCCACGAGCACCGTCCAGGGCGCGCTGGCGAGCGGCTGCCGCAACGCAGGAAAGTGCATCCGGACAAGCTCGAGCGAGAGCGCGTTCATCGCCTCGAATCCAGTCAGCCCCGGGCCGAGCGTGACGTGCGCCAGTGCCAGCAGCTCGACGGCGGCAGCCAGCGTCGGCACGGTGGCTATCGCCGTGAGCGTGGCGGCCGGCCTGGGATGCAGCTTCAGCGTCGCCGCGGTGATGATGCCGAGCGTTCCTTCGCTGCCGATGAGGAGATCGCGCAGGTCGTAGCCGGTGTTGTCCTTGCGCAGGCCGCCAAGCCCGTTCCACACCTCGCCGCCAGCCGTCACCACCTCGAGGCCGAGGCAGAGCTCGCGGGCATTGCCGTAGCGCACGACCTGGGTGCCGCCGGCGTTGGTGGCGAGGTTGCCGCCGATGGTGCAGCTGCCTTCGGCGGCGAGGCTGAGCGCGAACAGCAGGCCGGCCTCGGCGGCTGCATCCTGCACGCGCTGCAGCACGCAGCCGGCTTCGACGGTCATCGTCAGGTTGGCCGGATCGACGCTGCGGATGCGGTCGAGTCTGGCCAGGCTGAGAAGGATCTGGCTGCCGCTCGCGTCGGGCACCGAGCCACCGACCAGGCCGGTGTTGCCGCCCTGCGCGACGATGCTCGTTCCGGCCTCGGCACAGCAGCGCACGACGGCGGCGACCTCGGCCGTCGAGCCCGGTCGGACAACGGCGAGGGCGCGTCCGGCGAAGCGCTTGCGCCAGTCGATCTCCCAGGCGGAGAGGTCGCCCTCGCTCAGCACGTTGTCGGCGCCGACGACCTCGCGCAACCGGGCGAGCAGGCTCATCAGGCAAGCTCCGCGCTGCGCGCTGCGGTATTCGCCCTATGAGCGGCCCGGCGGCTCATGGCGCAGTGGCGCCGGCATTGCGCAAGCGCGAGCGGACGTGCATGCCGCAAGCGGCGAACAGGAGCGTGCCGAGCCCGACCTCGCAAGCCGCGAGCACGGCACTGGTCCCCCGCTCGGTGGTCGCGCGGACCAGGCCTTCGCCGACATAGAGCCAGACCAGCAGGCTGACCCAGCGATAGGTGTAGAGCCGCATGCGCACGAGTCCGGGAATCGCGAACACCATGGGCAGCGCCTTGACGGCGAGCGTGCGCTGGCCGGTGGGTGCGAGCCAGAGCTCCCAGGCCAGGCACAGCACGATCAAGGCGACCGCCGACCCGGCGGCCAGCGTCCGTGTCCATGCGATGGCCGCTGGCAGCGCTGTGGGAAAACGCGTTGTCCGACGCATCGTCCTTATGATGCCAGCAATGTCGCCGCTACCGCCGCTGAACGAGACGCCCGTCGTTGCCGGCCGCTTCTTCAAGAAGCTGCAGCGTTGGCCGTGGCTGGGAACGCTGCTCACGCTGGTGCGCCGGTTTCGCGAGGATCGCCTGGCGTTGACGGCGAGCAGCCTGACCTTCACGTCCGTGATCTCGCTGGTGCCGCTGGCGACCGTGATGCTGGCGCTGTTCACGGCGTTCCCGATGTTCTCGACGCTGCAGGACACGCTGCAGCACTACTTCGTCACGTCGCTGGTACCCGACTCCATCGCCAAGCCCGTGCTCGGCTACGTCACCCAGTTCTCGAGCCGCGCCAGTCGCCTCGGCGTCGTCGGACTCGTCGCGCTCGTCATCAGCGCCATCGCCCTGATGCTGACGATCGACCGCGCGCTCAATGCCATCTGGCGCGTGCGCACGCCCAGGCCGATCGCGCAGCGCGTTCTCATCTACTGGGCTGCCGTCACGCTCGGCCCGCTCGCGCTCGGCGTCAGCCTCACGGCCACCTCGTATGCGGTATCTGCCTCGCGCGGCTATCTCGGGGGGATGCCTCGCGGCGTCGGCGTCGTCCTCGGCGCGCTGGAGTTCGTCACCATCGCGCTGGGCGTGGCCGGGCTCTTTCACTACGTTCCGAACACGCACGTGCGCTGGCGCCATGCGCTCGTCGGCGGCGTCTTCGTCGCGGTCGGCTTCGCTGCGGCCAAGCGGCTGCTCGCGTTCTATTTCGGCTCCGTGCCGACCTACGCGATGATCTACGGCGTCTTCGCGACCGTGCCGATCTTTCTCGTCTGGATCTATCTCAGCTGGATCGTCGTGCTGCTCGGTGCGGTGATCGCCGCGTATGCGCCGGTTGCCGGCACGCACATCGTGCGCTGGCCCGAAGTGCCGGGGTCCGGCTTTCACCTCGGCGTCGAGATCCTTCGCGCGCTGCAGAGGGCGAAGGCCATGCGCCACAACGGCATGAGCGACAGCGAGCTGTCGCAGATGCTCGGCGTCGATCCGTTGCAGATCGGGCCGTTGCTCGATGCGCTCATCGCCATCGACTGGGTCGGCAAGCTCGACGAGGCGGGCAATCCCCGCTACGTGATGCTGATCGACGATACGGTGCCTGCCGAACCCTTGCTCGCGGCGCTGTTGCTCGAGCCGACACCCGAGCTCGGACCGTTCTGGAAAGACGCGCGCTTCGACCAGCTCCGGCTCGCCGACGTGCTCAACGATCCGCTGCTGCCCTGAGCTCAGCGGCCGCGCACCGTCCGTGTCGAGGCGGTGCGGAAGGTGATCGAGTAGCGCAGGGCCGGCGTCGGCGCGATGCTGTGCTGCCAGGCCCAGCGTGCCTCGGCGCGCAGCATGTAGGCCGAGCGCGGCGCGAGCTCGAGCGAGACGACGTCTGCCTTTTTCGGCGCCACCGGTGGGTAGCGACGAAAGCGCATGCGTGCCATGCCGGCGAGCGAGACGCCGACCACCGTCTCGAAGTCGGGCACATCGCGGTGCCAGCCGAGCGGGACGCCGGGTCGGTACTCGGCGACGAGCGCACTGACGAGCGAGCTCGCCGGCTCGCCGATCCAGGCCGCCGCCTTCTCGCGCAACGGATGCAGGAAATCGGCCAGCGGCGGTGCGCTCACTCGCTCGTTGGTGTCGAAGTCGTAGCTCGTGCCGAACGACGCGACGCGGCGCCGGGCCGTGTAGCCCTTGTAGATCGCCTCGTGCATCTCGAGCCGGCCGATCGCATCGAGAAGCGCGCGTTCCTCGGCGACGTCGATGAAGCCGGTGCGGTAGGCCCAGCCATCGGGAAGAACCGTCTCGCCGGCGCCGTGCGAATTGCCGAACAGCGCCAGCTGTTCGTGGGCATCTGACATGGAGCCGATTGTGCCGGCGCGCGACGAGGTGCTGCACCGGTGCGGGCTTCGCGCCGGCTCGCCGGTATGCTCTGCGGACATGAGCAACTCCGTCCCGACGCATCCACTCGACCTCGCGACCGCTCTCGACGGCTCGCCTGCCGACGAGCTCCGCACCGCACGCACGAGCGACGCCTACTGGACCTTCATCAGCCCGTTCGGCGGGGCGTCGGCGGCGACCGCATTGCGTGCCGTGCTCGAGCGGCCCGACCGCGACGGCGACCCACTGGCGCTAACCGTCAACTTCTGTGCGCCGATCGAGCGCGGCGCATTCGCCGTGCGCACCCGGCGCATCCGGGCCAATCGGTCGAGCCAGCACTGGTCGGTCGAGTTCACACAAGGCGAAGGCGCCGAGCCCGTCCTGACGGCGAGCATCGTCACCGCCGTGCGGCGCGAAACGTGGAGCTACCGGACCTCGACGCCACCATCGCTGTCGCCGTGGGAGGCGATGCAGCCGCTGCCGAAGCAGGTGGCGCTGTCGTGGGTCGACCAGTATGAGTTTCGCTTCCAGGAAGGCCTGCCGGCGACGAGCGAGACGATGCCCGATCCGCCGCGCAGCCCCCGTTCCGTGATGTGGCTGAAGGACGCCGAACCGCGCGAGCTCGATTTCCTCTCGCTCGCAGCGATGAGCGATGCCTTCTTCGGCCGCATCTTCCAGGTCATCGGCCGCATCCCGCCGTTCGGCACCGTGTCGATGACGACCCACTTCCATGCCAGCGCGGCCGAGCTCGCGGCGCACGGCACCGCGCCGCTCTCGGCGGTCGTCGATGCGAAGGTCTTTCACCGGAGCTTTTGCGATCAGTCGGCGGAGCTCTACGGCGCCGGTGGCCAGTTGCTCGCGACCGCTTCTCAGATCGCTTACTTTCGCGTCTGAGACCACGCATCGAACTCGCCGTGCTGCCGCGTGGCTGCCGAGGGTGTCGGGCGACCGGCTCCGTTCATGTCCCCCGGCGTCGGCCTGCGGCCGACGCCTCCTCCTTGACTTCACTGCGCCGGTCGCCCGACGCCCTCGGCAGCAGACATCCGCGCAGCCCGCGAAAGGAAGAGACCCGGAGCCGTCGCGGCGCTCGCATCCCGACCTTCAGGCACCGACCAGCGCGCAGAAGCGGGAGAGGTCGACGTTGCCGCCGCTGATGATCACGCCGATGCGCTGGCCCTTCAGCTGCGCCGCCATGCGCCGCGCCGCGGCGTAGCCCAGGCAGCCGGTCGGCTCGACCAGCATCTTCATGCGCTCGGCGAAGAAGCGCATGCAGTCGACCAGCTCGGCGTCGGTGGCGGTGAACACGTCGTCGACGTCGCGGCGGATGATCTCGAACGTGATCGTGCCGAGCGCCTGCGTCTGCGCGCCGTCGGCGATCGTCTTCGGCGTCTCGATGCGCACGATGTGGCCGGCGCGAAACGCCTGCTGGCCGTCGTTGCCCGCCTCGGGTTCGACACCGTAGACCTTGCAGCCCGGCGCGAGCGCGCGTGCAGCGAGCGCCGAGCCGGACAGCAGGCCGCCGCCGCCGAGGCAGACGAAGAGAGCATCGAGCGAGCCGACCTCGTCGATCAGCTCCTTGGCTGCCGTGCCCTGGCCGGCGATGACGTCGGGATGATCGAAGGGTGGGATCAGCGTCATGCCGCGCTCTTCGGCCAGGCGCCGGCCGATCGCCTCGCGGTCTTCGCTGTAGCGGTCGTAGAGCACGATCTCGCCGCCGTAGCCGCGTGTCGCTGCGACCTTGGAGGCCGGCGCGTCGTGCGGCATGACGATGACGGCCGGCATGCCGAGCAGGCGCGCCGCGAGCGCGATCGCCTGGGCATGGTTGCCGGAGGAGAAGGCGACCACGCCGCCCTTTTTCTGCGCCGCATCGAAGCACGACAACGCGTTGTAGGCGCCGCGAAACTTGAAGGCGCCCATGCGCTGGAAGTTCTCGCACTTGAAGAAGATCTCGGCACCGAGCGCGTCGTCGGCGGTGCGCGAGCTGAGCACGGGCGTGCGATGGGCGGCGGGTGCGATCCGTTCGGCGGCGGCGGCGACGTCGTCGTACGTGGGAGTGGGCGGCATGGTGTCTTTCAAAGCGTGTCGACTGCGATCGGCTTGCCGAACAGATAGCCCTGCATCAGGCCGAAGCCCATTTGCCGGCAGACCTCGGCGTCGGCCGCCTGCTCGATGCCCTCGGCGAGCGACACCGAGCCGACATCGGCGACGAGGCGAACGAGATCCGAAACGACGCGCTGCTTGCGGGCGCCGGCCGTGGCCAGGCCGTTCACCAGGGCGATGTCGAACTTGACGAAGTGCGGCGGCACCTCGCTGAGCTCGTTGAGACGGGCCTGGCCGGCGCCGAAGTCGTCGTAGGCGAAGCGGACGCCGATTGCGGCCAGGGCCGCGCCCAGCTCGCGCATGCGCGCCGGATCGAGCACGGCCGTCTCGTGGATCTCGAGCACCAGGTCGAGCCCGGGATGCTGTGCGACGAGCGCGGCGATGCCTTCGACGAAACCGGGCTCGAAGGTCTCGCTCGGGTGGGCGTTGGCGAACAGCACGGCGCCGCGCAGGCGTGTTGCGACCGCGGCGATTCCGAAGCGGCGAAAGGCCCGGCTCAGCTCGCCCTCGCGTTTCAGGCGGCCGGCGAGATGAAAGAGATGGGTGGGTGAGCGCGGCAAGTCGGGATGGGTGCTGCGGCCCAGCAGCTCGTAGCCAAACAGCCGGCCGTCGCCGGCATCGACGATCGGTTGCACCGCGACCGACAGGCCGACTCCGGAAAGAAAGGCGCGAAACGGCGCCTCGTTGGCGACGAAGTGCTCGCTGAGCGCGAGGTCGGGCGCGGCGATGACGGTGCGCTCCTCGGCGGCGGGGATGCTGTCCAGCGATTCGTCATCATGGCGAACGCGAAACTCGACGCTGCCGATGTGGACGATGTCGTTCGCGTCGAGCAGCCGCGTGCCGGTCAGCCGAACCCGGTTGACGAAGCAGCCGTTGGTGCTGCCGAGATCGACGAGGACGAGGCGCCCGCTACGGGTGTCGAGCGTGAGGCGCGCGTGGTGGCGACTGACGCCGGTGGCGATCAGCGACAGCGTGTTGTCGTCGTCACGGCCGATGCCGAACGGCAGGTCATGGATCGCAAAAGCCAGCGACGAGCCGTCGGCGGCGATGCGCTCGAGCCACCAGGGAGCCTTCGCGCTCACGCGAGGGCCTCAGCGCCCGCCGGGCCGCCCCAAGGGCGCTGAGGCCCCTGCGGGGGGCAGTGAACGGAGGGAGCGTGGCGGCATCACGCTCAGGCGATCGCGACCGGAATGCCAGCGATCCGTGCCTTCCATTCGGCAGGCCCGGTGTCGTGCACGGACGTGCCCTTGGCGTCGACCGCGACCGTCACCGGCATGTCGCGGACCTCGAACTCGTAGATGGCTTCCATGCCGAGATCGGCAAAACCCACGACGCGCGCCTTCTTGATCGCCTTCGAGACCAGGTAAGCGGCGCCGCCGACGCCCATCAGGTACGCGCTCTTGTGCTTCCTGATCGCCTCGATCGCCGCCGGGCCGCGCTCGGCCTTGCCGATCATCGCGAACAGCCCCGTCTCGGCCAGCATCATCTCGGTGAACTTGTCCATGCGCGTCGACGTGGTCGGGCCAGCCGGACCGACCGCCTCGTCGCGCACCGGATCGACCGGGCCGACGTAGTAGATGACGCGGCCGGCGAAATCCACCGGCAGCGTCTCGCCCCTGGCCAGCATGTCCTGGATGCGCTGGTGCGCGGCGTCGCGGCCGGTCAGCATCTTTCCCGAGAGCAGCAGCGTGTCGCCTGGCTTCCAGCGCGCGATCTCGTCCTTCGTGAGCCGGTCGAGATCGACCTTCTTCGACTTGTTGTAGTCCGGTGCCCAGTTCACGTCGGGCCAGAGATCGAGACTCGGCGGATCGAGATAGGCCGGCCCGGAGCCGTCGAGCACGAAGTGGACGTGTCGCGTCGCTGCGCAGTTCGGAATCATGGCGACGGGCTTCGATGCCGCGTGCGTCGGGGCCATCGCGATCTTGACGTCGAGCACCGTGGTCAGGCCGCCCAGGCCCTGGGCGCCGATGCCGAGCGCGTTGACCTTGTCGCAGAGCTCGATGCGCAGTGCCTCGGTCTTGTTGCTCGGCCCGCGCAGCTTCAGCTCGGCCATGTCGATGTCTTCCATCAGGCTTTGCTTGGCCATGAACATCGCGTGCTCGGCGGTGCCGCCGATGCCGATCCCCAGCATGCCGGGCGGGCACCAGCCGGCGCCCATCGTCGGCACCGTCTTCAGCACCCAGTCGACCAGGCTGTCGCTCGGATTCATCATGATGAACTTCGACTTGTTCTCGCTGCCGCCGCCCTTGGCTGCGACGATCACGTCGACCGTCGCGCCCGGCACCAGCGTCATGTGGACGACGGCGGGCGTGTTGTCTTGCGTGTTCTTGCGCTCGAAATGCGGGTCGCCGACGATCGAGGCGCGCAACGGATTCTCTGGATCGAGGTAGCCCTTTCTCACCCCGTCGTTGACCGCATCCTCGATGCTTCCGGCGAAGCCTTCGAAGCGCACGTCCATGCCGATCTTGAGAAAGACGTTGACGATGCCGGTGTCCTGGCAGATCGGGCGCCGGCCCTCGGCGCACATCCTCGAGTTGGTGAGGATCTGCGCCAGCGCATCCCTGGCCGCCGGCGCCTGCTCGATCGCATAGGCACGCGACAGCGAGGCGATGAAGTCGGCGGGGTGGTAGTAGCTGATGTACTGCAGCGCACCGGCGATGCTGTCGACGAGGTCGGCGTGGCGAAGTGTCGTGGTCATGGGGTGGTGCCGGCGTCTGGCGGGCGCCTTCATTGCGGCCCGGAAATTGTAGTGGCGGCATATGAGGTAAAAGAGGCGAATACCACGACCCGAGGAGACAGCGATGAGCGCAGAAGTACATGTCTACGAGCCGCCCGAGAGCGCCGTGAAGAACGCCTGGGTGTCGGGCATGGATGCCTATCGCAAGCTCTGCGACGAAGCTGGCCGTGACCATGAAGCCTACTGGGCCAGACTCGCCCGCGAGCTGATCAGCTGGAAGACGCCGTTCAGCAAGGTGCTCAACGCCGACAAGGCGCCATTCTTCAAGTGGTTCGAAGACGGCACGCTCAACGCCTCGTACAACTGCCTCGACCGCAACGTCGAGGCCGGGCTCGGCGACAAGACGGCCCTCATCTTCGAGGCCGACGACGGCAGCGTCGCGCGCGTCTCGTACAAGGATCTGCTCGAGCGCACCTGCCGGCTGGCGAATGCGATGAAGGCGCGCGGCCTGGTCAAGGGCGACCGGGTCATCATCTACATGCCGATGTCGGTCGAGGGCGTGGTCGCGATGCAGGCCTGCGCGCGCATCGGCGCGACGCATTCGGTCGTCTTCGGCGGCTTTTCGGCGCAGAGCCTGCGCGACCGCATCGCCGACACCGGCGCGGTGCTCGTCATCACCGCCGACGAGCAGATGCGCGGCGGCAAGGCGCTGCCGCTGAAGGCGATCGTCGACGAGGCGCTGACCGGCCCCGGCCATTCCGTGCGCGACGTGATCGTCTATCGCCGTACTGGCGGCAAGGTCGTGTTCGAAGCGCCGCGCGACAAATGGCTGCACGAGCTGACCGAGAAGGAGCCGTCGAGCTGCGAGCCGGAATGGGTCGGCGCCGAGCATCCGCTGTTCCTGCTCTACACCTCGGGATCGACGGGCAAGCCCAAGGGCGTGCAGCACTCGACCGGCGGCTATCTGCTGCATGCGGCGGTGACGACGAAGTGGACCTTCGACCTGAAGCCAGACGACATTTTCTGGTGCACGGCCGACATCGGCTGGGTGACTGGCCACACCTACATCACCTACGGGCCGCTGGCGCTCGGCGGCACCGAGATCGTCTTCGAGGGCATCCCGACCTATCCCGATGCCGGACGCTTCTGGAAGATGATCCAGAAGCACAAGGTCTCGATCTTCTACACCGCGCCGACGGCGATCCGCGCCCTCATCAAGGCGGCCTCGGTGAACGACGCGGCGCATCCGAAGCACTATGACCTGAGCAGCCTGCGCATCCTCGGCTCGGTCGGCGAGCCGATCAACCCGGCTGCGTGGGAGTGGTACCACGAGCACATCGGCGGCGGCCGCTGCCCGATCGTCGACACCTGGTGGCAGACCGAAACAGGCGGCCACATGATCACGCCGCTGCCCGGCGCGACGCCGCTCGTTCCCGGCTCGTGCACGCTGCCTTTTCCGGGCATCGATGCGGCCATCGTCGACGAGCAGGGCCACGACGTGCCGAACGGCAAGGGCGGCATTCTCGTCATCAAGAAGCCGTGGCCGGGCATGATCCGCACCATCTACGGCGATCCGGAGCGTTACAGGAGGAGCTACTACCCGGAAGAGTTCCACGGCAAGTACTACCTCGCCGGCGACGGCGCCAGCCGCGACGAGAAGACCGGCTACTTCACCATCACCGGCCGCATCGACGACGTTCTCAACGTCAGCGGCCACCGCATGGGCACGATGGAGATCGAGTCGGCGCTGGTGTCGAACACGGCGTTGGTCGCAGAGGCTGCGGTCGTCGGTCGGCCCGACGACACCACCGGCGAAGCGATCTGCGCCTTCGTCGTTCTCAAGCGGGCGCGCCCGACCGGCGAGGAGGCGAAAAAGATCGCCAAGGAATTGCGCGACTGGGTCGCGAAGGAAATCGGTGCGATCGCCAAGCCGAAGGACATCCGATTCGGCGACAACCTGCCGAAGACACGCAGCGGCAAGATCATGCGGCGGCTGCTTCGCTCCGTGGCCAGCGGCGAGCCGATCACGCAAGACATCTCGACGCTCGAGAACCCGGCCATCCTCGATCAGCTGTCCGAGGTGAACTGATCGCGGGCCGCGCGTTCCGGCGCAACGACGAAGGGACGCGTGCCGCCCATCTTCCACATGGTCGCCGGTGCGCCCGATCCGGTCGCGCCCTTCAGCCATGCCGTCGAGGCGGACGGCTGGGTCTTTGTTACCGGCCAGATGCCGTTCGAGGGCGGCTCGGTCGACGAGCCGTATCCCGAGGGGATCGACGCGCAGACGCATCAGGTGATGAAGAACCTCCAGGCCGTGCTCGTCGGTTGCGGGCTGGGCCTCGGCAACGTGCTGTCGGCGCGCATCTATCTGACCTGCTTCGAGCGGGACTACGTCGCCATGAACGCCGTGTACGGCAGCTACTTCGCTGCCGGCAAGCGGCCGGCGCGGACCTGCATCGGCGTATCGGGGCTGGCAAAGGGCGCGCTCGTCGAGATCGACTTCGTCGCGCGCCGCGAACCGCAAGCGGCGTGAGCGCCGCGTGCCGGCCGCGTCAACGCGGCTTGGCCACTCCGCCGCTCAGTGGAGGTCGAAGAGATAACGGGCGCCGACGGCGTACGACAGGCCGCGCGTCTGGTCGCGAATGCGATCGTCGCTGCCCATGACGTAGACGTCGGTGACGCTGTCGTACGAGTAGACATAGCCAAGGCTCGTCGTCGTGTGGCGGCGATCGACGGCCGGGCCCTTCGACGTGCTGTAGGCCATCTGCGCCAGCACCTTGCCGGGACCGATCGGCGCCGAGATGCCGACCGTGCCGAGACGGCTGCGCACGTCGAGGCCGTCGTCCTGGATGTTCGTGTATTGCGCGAACACGCTGGCGAAACCGAAGTTGTAGGTCGTGCCGAGCTGCCAGGTGAGCTCATCGGTCGGATCGGCGATGCCGTCGTTGACGTGGACGCGTTGCGCCGAAAGCGACACGCCGAACAGGCCGCGCGAATAGACGACGCTCGAGCCGACGTAGTCGCCGCGCTGCCTCCCCTTGCCCAGCGAATACATGACGCTGCCCTGCAGGCCCTCGAAGCGGGGCGACGAATAGCTGAGCGCACGGTCCCAGTAGAAATCGCCCTGCACGCTTTCGATGTTGCCGCTGAGGAAGATCTGGCGCAGCGCCGGCGAGAAACCGGTCGAGTTGCCGAAGGCGTTGAAGCGCGTCGATGTTTCGAAGAGAGAGCTCTGCAGGCGGCCGACGCGGAGCAGTCCGTAGTCGTTGTTGGCGAGCGAGACGAAAGCGTTGCGCGACAGGAGCTTGTCGTTGTCGTTTCGCCCGAAGTCCTGATCCTGGAAGCGGACGAACGTTTCGAGGGTGCCGCCGGTGGTCCAGCCTGCCGGCAGGCCGTACTTGGCGTTGAAGCCGACGAAGCTGGCCGACAGCGAATTGCTGTTGACCCGGTTCTCGCGCTCGAATCCGCTCTGCTCGAAGCGGCCGTACGAGACATCGAGCGTGCCGTAGGCCGAGTAGTCGAGCTGGGCGCGCGCGGACACGCTGCACAGGCAGAGCAGCGCGAAGAGCGCAAGTCGGGCGATCACGATGCGGACTCCTCGGTGTCGGATGCGGGCGGCGCCGCCGTGGCGCGAGCCGTCGCTTTGTCATCGCGTCGAAGGCCGCGGCGCAGCAGTGCCGCGGCGGCAAGCAGCAGCATCAGCCACAAGGACGGGTCGAGCAGCGACCCGCTCGAGCCGATCGAGCAGCCGCCGCTGCCGGTGGCTGCGTCGGCTTGGCCGGACCCGCTGAGCGCGACATCGCGCTCCAGCGGCGCCGCGTCGGTCGTGACGCGAAGCGTTCCTGCCGACGTGCCTTCGGCAGTCGGCCGGAAGGCGACGGTCACGGTGCACTGGCTGCCGGCCGGCAGCGTGAATGGCGGGCTGGGGCAGGTCGTGCTCTGGATCGCATAGGCGCCGTCGACTGCCATGGCGCTCACGCTCACGACGCCCGAGCCGGTGCTGGTCAGCCGCACGTCCTGCGGCAGCGACTGCGCGCCGACCCGCGTGCTCTCGAATGCAATCGAAGCGGCCGACAGCGCGAGGCTCGGGTTCGGCCCAGCCAGGCCGACGCCGGTGAGCGTCAGCGTCGGCGGGAAGCTGCCGGTCGACGCGATCTGCACTGCCGCGGTTTTCGCTCCGGCCGAGCCCGGCGCGAAGCTGATGTCGACGCGGCAGGTCTGGCCTTCGAAGAGCGGCGTGACGAGACTGCACGTGCCGCCCACGACCGAGAACGCCGGCCCGTCGGCGCCGATGGCGTTCAGCACCGTGAGGGTGACGCCGCCCGGGCCCTGGTTCGAAAGCGTCACCGACTGCACCGCCGATACCGTGCCGGCGGACTGCTGACCGAAGTCGAGCGTGGTCACTGCGGGCGACCAGATCAGCACGGGCAAGGCCGATGCCGAGCCGTTGCCGCGCAGCACGACGACGGCCGGCGAGCCCGCGGCATTGCTGCTGACGGTGAGCGTGCCGGTGTAGGCGATGGCACTCGTCGCCAGGAGCGTGATATCGATGTCGCAACCGGCGGTCGGCGCCAGCACCGGCGGGCAGGCAGCGGCGCTGACATTGGCGAAGCCGGTGCCGGCCACGACCAGCGAGCCGATCGCGAGGTCGGCCGTGCCGCTGTTGGCGAGGTGGACGCGGCGCGACGGATAGAGGCCGCCGGTGGTCTGGTTGCCGAAGTCGAGCGTCGCCGGTGTCAGGCTCACCTGCGGCGCCGGGACGGGAACGCCCGTGCCGCTCAACGTCAGCGTTGCCGCGCCGTTGCTGGCATCGGACGCGATCGTCAGCGTGGCGTTGCGCAGCCCGAGCGAGGCCGGCGCGAAGACGACCGTCAGCGTGCACTGGCCGCCGATCGGCAGGGGCGAGGCGACGCTGCAGGTTCCACCCTGCGTGAACTCGGCCGCAGCCGCGCCGCCGAAGGTGAAGGCGCTGAACGTGAGTGCGAGGTCGCCGCTGTTGACCACCGTGGCGCTCTGCGGCGACGTGCTGCCGAGCTGCGTGTCGGCGAAGCTCAACGACACCGCGCTCAGCGCGATGCGGCCTTGAGGCGCCGGCGTTGCCGTGCCATTGAGCGTCACGGTTTGCGGGCTTCCCGGCGCCGTATGGGTGAGCGTCAGCACGGCGTTGCGCGTACCCGCCGCTGCCGGCGCGAAGCGGATGACGAGCGTGCAGTTGGCGCTTGCCGCCAGCGCCAGGGCCGGCGTGCAGGTGTTGGTCGGGTCGAGCGAATAGTCTCCGGGCGAGGCGCCGCTGAATGCGAGCGACGAGAGCGTCAGGCTCGTGGCCGAGCGGTTGGTGAGGACGAGCGAGACCGTGCTTGGCGAACCGACCACGGCCGCGGCGTTGAGGAATGTCGTCGACAGCGCCAGCGGTAGCAGGGCCACGCCGGCGACGCCGCCGCTCTGGCTCGAGGGATCGGCATCGCCTCCGGTGCCCGTGAACGTGAAGGCGAAGGTGCCCTGGCGACGGCCTTCGCCGGCGCCGAGCGTCGGCACGAACTGGACCGTGACCGTGCAGCTGCCGCCGCCGCCCGTCACGACATGGGTCGCGCAGCTCTGGCTGCCGATCGTGAAGTCGGTGATGTTCGCGACGCTGTACTGGATGTCGCGGGTGCGGTCGTTGCGGATCGTGATGGTGCGCGTGACCGCCGCCGTCTGGCCGATCACCGTGTCGGGGAAGTCGCTGCCCGGAAAGGTGAGGACCGGTTCCGGAAGGGAGACGCCTGTGCCTGTCAGCGCGACGGCCAGCGGGCCGTTCGTGGCATCGGAGGTGATCGTGAGCGTCGCCGGCCGCAGGCCGAGCAGCGTCGGCGTGAACGTGACTGCCAGGCTGCACGTGCCGCCCGGTGCGAGCGGCGACGCGACATGGCAGGTGCCGCCGACGGCGTAGTCATCCTTGGCGGCGCCGGTGCGGGCCGACGCCGCGGAAGGCTCCACGGCGAAGACGAGGCTGGCCGTGCCGGTGTTGGTGACGGTGAGGTTCAGTACCTTCGGCACACCGAGCTGGACGTTGTCGAACGCCAGGGGCGACGCCGTCGGACTGATCAGCGATTGCGTGCCCGTGCCGTTCAGCGTCACCGTCTGCGGGCTGCCCGCCGCGTTGTGCGTGACGACGAGCGTGCCGTTCTGCGCCCCTGCTGCCGTCGGCGTAAACGTGGTGACGACGGTGCAGCTGCCGCCCGGCGCGATCGCCAGCCCGTTGCTGCAGGTGCTCGAGCCCGCGAGCACGTAGTTCGATGGCGAATAGACGAGCGTGCCGAGAACGAGGTTGGCGGTCGCGGCGGCCGGGTTGCTGATAGTGAGCGATCCCGTCGTCGACGAACCGAGCTTGGCCGACAGGGTGAGCGTGGTCGCCGAAATGTTGAACCCCGGCGTCGGTACGACGCCGGTGCCCGACAGCGAGAAGCTTCGGGTGAAGGGAACCGGGTCTCCGGCAGCGGCCGTGAACGAGACGTTCAGCGTGGCGTTGCGTGCGCCGCCGGCGCTTGGCGAAAAGCGGATGGAGACGCCAGGGCTGCAGATGGTCGCCGTGGTGATGCTGGGTGCGGCAGTGCACGTTCCCGACGTCGCCGACGTGATCGCGAAATCGGCCGCGTTCGCGCCGCTGATTGCGAAGTGGTAGACGACCGACGCGTTGCGCCAGTTGGAGATCGCGATCGTCGACGTGATCGACGCGTTCGAGGTCGTCAGGGTGCTCGGGAACGCGTACGACGGCGACGGGTTGGCGACCGCATCGTCTCGAACCTGCAGCAGATACAAACGGACGGCCTCGAGCTGGGGCTGGGTGAAGCTTCCCGCTCCCGACGCGAATCCAGCCATCGCCGGCTGGGCGGCCATCAGCTGACGCAAGACGCAATTGAGCGTGACCTGGCAGTTGTCGGTGAACTGGCCCAGCTCGGACATGATCAGGCCGAACGTCGAATCCTGCGACGGCATGTACGGAGGCGATGTCGCCGTGTCGGCATGGCAGCCAGTGCACGTGTCGCTGTAGGTATTGGCGTGAGCCGTGTTCGCGCCGAGCGCCAAGAGCGCCAGCACGACGCAGGCGCCCGACCGCCAGATGATCCGGCCCCAATCAATCATCTCCAACTCCCTCTGCGCGAGGCTTCATCGCCTCTGTGTCCGGCGTTGCCGGCTCTGCATTCAATTCGGCGCCGACATGGCCGCCGCGTCCGCCGCGACCGTCAGACGCAGTCGACGACGCGAAACTCGACGCGCCGATCCAGCGCGTCGCGCTGGTCGTCGGTGCCGATTCCCACCAACGCTTCTTTCGAGCCCACACCGGACGCGCTCAAGCGCGCGGCCAGCGACCGGTTGTCTTTTTCGAGCATCTTCTGCACCACCTCCGCCCGTTGTCGCGACAGCGTCTCGTTGGCGCGTGCGTTGCCGGTGCGGCTCGTGTGGCCGACGATGCGGACGCAGGAATCGGATCGGCCGGCCTGCTGAGCGAGCGAGGCGATCCAGAGCTGGTATTGCTGCGGCAGGTCGCCGATCGTGTTGAAGCTCGTGCGTCCGGGCTGGAACAGAAGCTTCACGGGCAGGCGCTTCAACTCGAGACCGGAGGCGACGATCTTGCCGAAGGCATCGCGGGCCGCGTCCTTCTGGCCGAGCTGCCAGTGCGTGATGTAGAGGCCATTGAGGACGCGCAGGTCGCCCGGGTCGGCGATCGGCTCGGCCTCCTTGTAGAGCTTGAGCGCTGCCGGAACCTTGCCGTCGTCGTAGGCGAGCGTGGCCTCGTTGATGACGGCGGCCGCGGGCAGGCGCGCGAGGTAGTCCGGGTCGGCCGAGTCGCCGATCTTCGTGTTGACCTGGCAGGAGTTGATGTAGCCGAGGATCGTCTTGTCCTTGTGCCAGGTCGGGCTGTC
>DAIMIM010000018.1:0-18473 GCA_036722755.1 Caldimonas sp.
CGCCGCCCACAGGAGCAAGGTGCGCAGATCCGGCGTCAACGTCCCGGGCGCCGCGAAATAGATCGGCGCCTGATACATCATCACCTGCATCATGCAGAAGACCGCGACGAACAGCCGCCAGAGCGAGCCCCGCTCTTCGGCACGTCGAAGGGCGCGCGCCGGCGCCGCGGCATCGGGAGCGGCGCCGTAGCCGACGCGTCGCACGGCCTCGAGAACTCTTGAAAGTCGGGTGGTGGATGGGTCCCAGCTCACGTCGGCAACGCTGCGTGGCGTAGCTCACTTGGGCAACGCTGACGCCCGGTTCGCAAAGAAGCGCCTGCTCGATCACGCCGGCGCAGGCGGCGCACCAAAGCCCAGAAAGCTGCAGATTCGAGCGAGCGATGCGTCGTCCGCCCGCGAACTCGGCATATGTCGTGAAGGTGGCATCGGGGTCGTCGGTGGCTGCCTCGTCCTCCGCCGGCATCGACGATGGTGGCCTGTCGCGTGACACGGCGAATGCCGCGGACGTCATCGCTATGTGCCGGCCACGCCCAAGTCCTGCATCGTCGCGAGCCACCTGCTGCGGCGCGCATCGCTCGACCCTTCGACCAGGCCGAACATCGTGCGACGCACTGGGGCGATGCCGATGAAGCCCAGGATGTTCCGCTCGAGCGACTTGATGCTGTGCGCCCCGAAGTACCAGTAATAGAGCGCGGCCGGCATGCCCATCGTCACGACGATTCGTGCCGAGCGGCCGCTCAACATTTTCTTCTTGCCAGCGCTGCCCTTTGTCGTTGGCGTCACAGCAAACCCGGGTCGAGCAACCTGCTCGAGAAATCCCTTCAACAGCGCGGGCATGTCGCCGAGCCACAAGGGGAAGAAGAGGACCAGATGGTCGGCCCATGTCAGAGCCTCCTGGGCCTGGACGAGCGTCTCGGGCACAGGCGCCGACTCCCATTCACGCTTGCTTCTGAGGAGGGGAAAGTCGAGATGCGCGACGTCGAGCGTTCGCACTTCGCGCGACGCGGTCAATGCCCCTTCGCGATAGCGTTCCGCGAGGGCGTGGCAGAAATGTTGGCCTGCGGGATCGGGATGACCCTGAATGACGAGGACGCGGCTTGCGGTCATAGCGGTCGAAGAGAAGTCTTCACCGGATGATGTCGTCCAGGACGATCGGAACGTTGATCTGGAACAAGGATCGCGCTCGTCGCGCCACGGACACTTTCCATCGTTTGGAGGAAGTGCGATGAAGATATTGCTCGCCGTCGACGGAAGCATCTACACGAAACGAATGCTTGCCTACGTGGCTGCTCACGACGAATGGCTAGGGGCGCGCCATCAATACACGCTGCTCAACTGCGTTCCCGACGTGGAACGCTACATCGAGTCGGCTGTTGGGGCAGACGTGGTCCGCAGGTTCCAGGACGAACAAGCGGAGGCCGTCTTCAAGCCGATCCGCGCGTTCTTCACCCAGCAGGGGATCGAAGTGAGCTACGTCCATACCGTGGGTCACGCTGCCGAAGTCATCGCCCAGGAGGCCGTGAGCGGCAAGTTCGACCTGCTGATCATGGGATCGCATGGCCAAGGCCAGATGGCCGGCATCGTGCTCGGGTCGGTGGCGACGAAAGTGCTGGCCAAATGCTCGACGCCTGTGCTTCTCATTCGCTAGGGGCGCGCCCTCGCCAGACCGTCGACGCGCAGGCGCACTAGGTGCTGGCCGCTGGCCGCCTTTCGGCTCGCTTCGGCAGCATTGCGATACACGCGACGATGAACACGGCGAGGAGCGCCGAGGCCCAGTAGCGGCTCAATTCCAGGCCGCCGTTGGCGTGCGGCTTGTCGAGGAAGTCGCCGACCGTGGCTCCGAGCGGGCGCGTCAGAATGAATGCAGCCCAGAAAAGGAACACACGCGACACACGCGTCCAGAAATACGCCGCGGCAATGATGGCCAGGCCGAAGCCGAAGACGACCGCGCCGCCTTCGTAACCCAGGCCGAGCCCGTTGTTGCCATCGGCCATCCAGTCGCCGAGCGCCGTGCCGAGCGTCTGCGAAAACATGATGGTTGCCCAATAGAAGATCTCCGCTGGACGCGAAGCGATCGCCGACACGTTCACCGAACCGAGGAAACGATGCCATAGGTAGAGCGTCGCGAGAAGCGCCGCGAGCAGGATGGACGTTCCGCCGAGATAACCAATCCCGAGCGATCGATCGAGCAGGTCGGCCAGCGTCGTTCCGGCCGTTGTCGTGGCGACGATCACCGCCCAGAACAGGAACGGGTGATACCGGAGCGCACTGATCTGCGCAGTGACGGCGACGATGAACAGCACGGCAAAAATAGCCGTGCCGACGAAGTACCCAAGGTTCATCGACATCGTCACCGCATCGCCGCCGGTCTCGCCGAGCGTGGTGGCAGCGATCTTGACGATCCAGAACCACAGGGTGACTTCCGGGACCTTGCCCCATTGCTCGTCGACAGGCTGATTCATGTGCTGATGTGAAGTTGTGCGATGGCGGTCGGCAATCGCCAGGCCCGGCCGGTATGGTGCGACGGCCGACAACGAAGCGGCGTCGGGCGCGCGTCGACGGCCCGTCGAATGTTTGTGAGTACCGCATAAGAAAAACGTGGAAATGGCAGCGCCGGCCGAACAGCGTGACCTGCCCATCGCCCTCGAGTGCCCGGCACGAAGGAGTGATTTCGCTGGCGTAGCACCGACGCTGGAAGCGTCAGCGCCTGCGTTCAGGCGTGTTGGGCCGAGTTGGAATCGATCGACACCGAGCGGCCGAGCAGGGCGCGGAAGGCGGCAAAGACCTCGTCCATGCGTGCGCGCTTGTAGGGAAAGATGTCGACCGGGTCCATCGCGTGGACCACCGCTCCGGTGCAGACCTCGAACACCAGCAGCTTGCCGTCGGCGGTCTCGCCGCAGTCGATCACGAGATAGTCGAGACCGAAGCGCTCCGAGATGGACCGCAGGGCGATCGCGTGCCGTTGACCGAAGTCGACCTTGAAATCCTCCATGAACTGCTTTTCTTCTGCCCGCTTCGCCGCACTGTCCGCCATGCCTGCGTTCAGGTAGTGAATCATCCAGTCCTCGGACACTCCCATGTGGCCAGGGTAGGCAATGCCGTCGATCAGGACGATCCTGTATTTTCGGAACAGGCCGTCCCCGTCTCGATAGTCGATGAAGGGAGAAATGAAGAATCCATCGGCGGTTGCGGCGTCGAGGTAGGCCCGGATCTCGCGCAGTGAAGCGACCCTCTGAAGCCCTTGTCCGGCGTGCGAATCGATCGGGCGCACGATCAGCGGCAGCGTGCCGTCGTCGAGGACCGCGTCGAGGGCCAGTTCACCGGATGCAATGCTTGACAGGCTGTCGCGCGAGATTTCCACCGTGGCGGGAATGTAGATCCCTGGCGCGCCGCACAGCACGCGAAAGGCCTGGGTCCGCGACGTCTGTGGAATTCGTGCCGGTGAGTTGATCACGTGCTTCGGCCAGCCTGGCACCGCGGCGGCGAGCAGATCGAGCACGGGACGGGCCCGTTCGGAATGGGAGACGGCAATGAACACGGCGTCATGCGGAGGCAACTTGGTCGGCATCGGCTCATCCGGCGCCAGGTACAACATGCTCAAGGACACATCGGATTCGGCGATCAGAAATTCCAGTGGCGTGTTCGTCATGAGGTCGCCGGGCAACATGATGGCGAGCAAGCGCAAGGCCGGAACGCGCGGCGAAGTCAATTCGTAGAGGCGCTTCGTCAACAAGGCGTGCGCCTGGGTCGCGACCCCGAGGTCTCGAAGCCCTTGCAATTGCAGAATGGTGGACAAGTCCATCACCGCCTCGGCGTCTGCATCGTTCATCGCCGCACGTTCGATCAAATGCGCCGCCAAGGGACCGAGATCGATGCCCTCGAAGGCCATCGTCATCAGTCGCCCGAGTCCGTTCAGCGCGGTACGTTCGCTTGCCGAGACCGAGTTAGCGGTGCTCACTGGAGTATCTTCGTGCTTCGCACTCCGGTATTCGCCCTTGGGACGGCCCGGCGTGCTCATGCCGCTTCGCGGAGCGTGGACAGGCAAGTACGGCGCGACCCGAACGCCACCGTCGCTGCGACCAGGGCGTCGATGTCTTGCGCCAGGGTACGGTGGTTGACGAGCGCAGCGCGAATCGCCAGCCGTCCATCGATCACCGTCGTCGACGGCACGGCGATGCCGGACTCCTGGAGGTCCGCGACGATGTCTGCGTTGACCGTGTCCGGGTCCGCGCAACGGTAGCGAAAGCAGACGATGTTGAGGGTGACGGGCGCCAGGAGCTCGAGCTCCGGGGTTGCCTCGACCCGCTCTGCGAGGTAGCGCGCCAACGCGCAGGAATGGGAGATGGCGGCACCGAGCTTGTCGGTGCCGTGCACGACAAGCGTGAACCACGTCTTCAGTGCGCGAAAGCCACGCGAGAGATCGGGCCCCAGATCGCACGGCCAGGGCGACCCGGCTCCCAGACCGCGCGGGTGGCGGGCCAGGTAGTCTGCGGGCGAGGCGAATGTGTCGAGCTGATCCTGGCCATCCCTGAGCAGAACGAAGCCAGCGTCATACGGGACTTGACCCCACTTGTGAAAGTCCAGCGCGATGGAGTCGGCGCGGTCGATGCCGTGCATCAGAGGCGCCACGTCGGGAGCAAGCATTGCCAGTGCGCCAAGAGCGCCGTCGACATGGAACCAAACCTGTTCCCGTTCGGCGACGGCAGCGACTGCGTCCAGATCGTCGACAGCGCCGATGTCGACCGTACCGGCCGTTGCGGCAACGAAGAACGGAACCAGTCCGGCCTGCCGATCGGCGGCGATGAGGCGCGCCAGGGCGGCCGCATCCAGCTGGTGCCGATCGTCCACCGGAACCCGTCGCAAGGCGGCCGTTCCGAGCCCTGCGATCTCCATGGCTCGGGCGATGCAGCCATGCGCGGTCGTGGCTGCATAGGCGACCAGTTGCGGACCGTCGACGACCCCGCCATGGCGCGAGCCAGTGCCCAGGATCCTGGTCCGAGCTGCCAGCACGCCGATCAGGTTGGCCATGGACGAGCCAGTGACGAAGACCCCGTTGGCCGTCTCGGGAAAACCGAACAGGTCGCGCATCCAGGCGACGATCTGTCGTTCGACCTCCAGCGGCATCTGGTCGCGGCCACCCAGATTGGCGTTGAGGCCGGCGGCAAGCATTTCGGCCAACATGCCGACCGCGGTGCCGCCGCCGTGGACCCATCCCATGAAGCGGGGATGTGCATTGCCGACTGCGTACGGGAGAACGTTCTCCATGAACTTCGCGTGCGCGATCGCGAGACTCGTCGGCGCCTTGGGCATCGCCTCACGAAACGACTGCCGCACGGCCGAAGGGATCGGCTGCCACACCGGTCGCTCGCGAATCGATTCGACATAGTCGAACATGTCGTCGAGCATCTGGTGCCCGCATTCCCGGATGCTCCGGGAGTCCACGGGATCCAGCGATGTCCACGAATCGTTTGTCATGCCGCCTTGAGGATGCGCTCTTCTCTGCTCGAGCCCGTGCGGCAAGAATAGTCACGGCAAGCGCTCGCTAAGGGCCGACAAACAGGCGCATTCCCGGCCAATTGCCGGATCCGGCTCGGGAAAATCGCGACTAGGCCGCCGCTTTCGCCGACTTCAACAGAGCCGCAATGTCTCGCTTGCCCAATGCCTTCAGACCGCCCAAGGCGCTGAGATGCTTGGCTTGCGGACGAGCCTTGCCGGTCTCCCAGTTGTAGACCGACTGCGAGGACGCGCCGACCAGCAGCCCGCAATCGGCAGCTGAAATGCCGAGGCGCCGTCGCTGGGAAGCCAGGCCTTTCGCACTGAAACGCCGCGCACCGGACGTCTCCTGAGGTTGGACGTCGGCGATGGTCTTGGCGCTGCTTTTTTGCAGCCGCGATACCTGCTGCTCCAAAGTCTGCGAGCGTCTCCTGAGCTCGGCGATCTGCGCGCGCTGGACGCCGACAGCCTTCCTGAGCGCGAGGATCTCGCTGCGGACTTCTTTGCGGGCGACCCGTGAAATCTCACTTTTGAAGACGGTTGCGATGTTTGACATGATTTGGATTGCGAAAGTAGCCGAAAAACGAAGAATACTAACAATCTCTCAACAAGTCTCCGGCTACACGATCTTGCAAGGAACGAGTGCGTCTTCGTCGAAGGAGTAGACAGCGCACAAGCGGTGATACCCGTCGGCGACGATGACCTTGCCTTCTGCCGGGCACCGAACGAGCAGCAGAGGCGACAAGGAATTCCCCGACGAGATCTTCTTGCGATCGTTGTCGACGTGACTGTTGCTGACTCCGAAGAGCGAAAGTCCCGAGGCTCGAAAGATGTCCTTCGCCTTGAACGACGTCATGGCGGCGCCTTCGAGCCCGTGCGCGTAGCGCTCCGCGACGGCCTGCTCGAAGATCAGGCCCAGGTAGGACCGGGCCGCCGGGTAGTCCTGCACCTCGGGTGCGTCGAGCCACTTGATCACGATTTGATGGTCCATCCAAGGTCTCCGTTCGGAAGATCAGAACTCCGCATGGGCACGCAACGAGTACACCGACACGGGTCCTCGGTCCCGGTTGTAGGCCGGATGGTGGATGGACTGATAGTCGGCCGACAGACTCAGATGCGCATTGCATCGCACGGTGTAGGTCGCTTCGACGATCTGCTCGGCGGCATAGTTCAATCGGCCGTCGCCGATCAGGATGCCAATACCGCCGGCGCTGAAATAGTCCCGCGCGGCTCGGCTCAAGCCGTTCACCGTGCCCGCGAGCCCCACGGCGTCCTCCGCTCTGCCCCAACGCTCGCCCTTGAGGACGAACCCGGCGGAGCCTGAACGATTGATCTCCGTGAATTCGTAGGCCTCCTTGCGGCCGTCGTTGACGCCCGCTCGCACGAATGCGCCCAGGTCGGTCAGGACCTCCTGCTCGGCATTGATCGAGACTCCGGCGCGCGACGAGCGCTTCCGCACGAGCGACACGTCGGGCACGCTGCCAGACCCTTCGGCGAGCCGCGTCGCGTCGGCGTAGCTGGCCATTCGCGCGCGATCGAGAAAGACAAGCAGCTTGATCTTGCCCGGATGCTCCTGCCAGGTGCTGCGATGTTCTCCTTCGCCGATCCACATGGTCTGGCTGAAGTCGATTGCCGTGATCTTTCCATTCGGTATCGGCGAGAGCTGAAAGACCCCGCCGCGCAGTGTCCATGGGCCCCGGGAAACTTCGGCGGCACCGCCGTAGGTGAAGCCCCAGGGATCGGCGGCATAGTCAAGCACGCCGGCGTCGATGACCGACCAATTCAGGAAGTCCGACCGCGGGTCGTGCGCATACGAGTTGGTATCGAACAGGTCGGTGACCGACAACTTGCCGATGGTCAGAACGACACTGTCGGTCTCTTTGACCCCGGCCAGTTGATTGGCGCTGCCTTGCACCGGCTCGGTCCGCTCGCCCAATGGAACGGTCTGCCGCAGGAACGCCCTGGGCAGGCGAAGATACGGCGTGTTCGCGCCAATCTTGTAAGCCTCGCCGCTGGGAAACCCGGCGGCTCCGACGGTGTTGCTGAGGCCGAACCCCTGATCGACCTCGGGATTGATCCAGAGCTCGGCGCCGCGCCAAGGGCGCACACCCGCATACAAGGTCAGATCGGTGGTTTCTTCAGTGCGGCCATTCGCAGCGAGACTGTTCGAGCCGCTGTACGGCGACCTGAATGCCGGATGCCATTGCGTCACGTTGGTCGCCTGGACGTGAACGGCCCACGACTCGGACCCGGCGGCTGCCTCCGCGGTGTCGGCATGGACATTCGGCCCCATCAGCCACGCGCCGACCAGTAGCAGAGCAAATCGCATGAGGCAATCATTATCCAGAGCATTGCCACGGCGGCCGTGGTCATGTGCCGCGTCCCGCGGGCGCCTCGGTCTTGTGCGTACACTGCCTGAACCCAGCGGAGCATCCCATGAAACGACTCGCGATTCCTGTCGCAGCCCTGCTTGCTGCATGCGCCACCAGCAATGGCGTCGTGCCGATGGCCGACGGCACGTACACGGTGACCGCGGAAGCCAACTTCGGGCCGAACAAGACCAGTGAAGCACGCAAGCTCGCGCTCGCCGAGGCGACCAAGACTTGCGATGCCCAGGGCAGGGACGTCGCCGTCACCAACCTCGACAACAGCGGCGATATCGGCCGCGCCGCCGGCCCGCTCGCGCTTCGCGGCGAGACCACCCTCGTGTTCAGGTGCGTCGCCAGGCAGCCATAGCGCCAGCGCGGTTTCGCGACCGATTCATCACCGCCACCAGCCAGCTCTCGTGGCCCCGCCGGCGATCGCCAAGGACATGTTCAATGAACTTTTCCACGGCGCACAAAAGCGGCTGACGGCTCCCAAGGTTGCAGGTGTCGGCGTTGTCTTCCTGTGGTTCTTCCTCGGTGGCATCGCGCACTTCGTCGCCACCCAGACCGAGATGCGCATCGTGCCGCCGTCCATCCCGCACGCGCGCGCCGTCGTCCTGGTCAGCGGCGTCTTCGAGTTGCTCGGAGCCTTCGGCTTGCTGTGGTGGAGAACGCGGCCTACCGCTGGAGGTGGCCTCTTCCTGCTGACGATTGCCGTCACTCCGGCACATCTCTACATGCTCCAGAGGCCGGAGCTGTTTTCCATTCCGATCTGGGCCTTGTGGTTGAGGTTGCCGATTCAGCTCGCCCTGCTGGCGCTGATCGCCTGGTGCACGCAGACGGACGCATGGCTGCGGCCCTGGCGCCATGGAAAGAAATGACCGACTCGTTCGCCGAAATGGAGCAGCCATCCAACCCTTCTGGAATCTAGCGACCGTCGACGCCGTCGAACGGCTCGGCAGCAGCGAGAAGGGGCTCTCTTCCGCCGAGGCTCTTGCGCGTCTCGAGCGCTACGCGGGCAGCCTGCTCGCTCCCAGGAAGCGCACCGATACCTTCACACTCCTGGCAAGCCAGTTCTCCAGCCCGATCACGCTGATGCTGGTTGGGGCGTCGGTCCTCTCGGTGGTTCTGCACGACACGGTCGATGCCGTGATCATCCTGGTGATCGTTCTGGTCAGCGGCATGCTCGGCTTCTGGCAGGAGCGCGGCGCGGCGGGGGCGGTCGAGAAGCTGCTCTCCCTGGTCGAGGTGAAGGCGAAGGCTTTGCGCGACGGCGTGCAGGTCGACAGGTCGCTCGCCGATGTCGTGCCTGGCGACGTGGTGCTTCTTTCAGCCGGCGCGACCGCACCGGGGGACTGCCTTCTGCTGGCGTCGCGCGACCTCTTCGCCGACGAGGCGACTCTGACCGGCGAGACGTTTCCGGCCGAAAAGATGGTCGGCGTTCTTCCGGTCGAAACCCCGCTCGGCAAGCGCACGAACTTCGTCTTCCTGGGAACGCACGTCGTCTCCGGCAGCGCCACCGCGCTGGTCGTGGCCACGGGAAAAGACACCGAGTTCGGAAAGGTCTCCGAACGCCTCAAGCTGCGGCCTCCGGAAACCGATTTCGAACGCGGCGTGCGGCGTTTCGGCTACCTGTTGATGGAGGTCACGCTGCTGCTGGTGATCTGCATCTTCGCGTTCAACGTCTACCTTCATCGGCCGGTTCTCGACTCCTTTCTGTTTTCCCTGGCATTGGCGGTCGGGCTGACGCCGCAACTCCTGCCTGCCATCGTCAGCATCAACCTCGCTGCAGGCGCCAGACGCATGGCGGAAAAGAAGGTGATCGTGAAGCGCCTCTCGTCGATCGAGAACTTCGGAAGCATGAACGTCCTGTGCACCGACAAGACGGGCACGCTCACGGAAGGCCAGGTCACCCTTCAATCCGTCACCGACCTGGAAGGACAGGAAAGCCAGGCGGCGCTGCTCTGCGTCTACCTGAACGCGACCTTCGAGAGCGGATTCGCCAGCCCGATCGATGCCGCAATCCGCAACCACTGCACGCTCGACGTGTCGGCCTGGAAGAAGCTCGACGAAGTGCCTTACGACTTCCTGCGCAAACGGCTGACCATTCTGGTGGCGGGCCCGGAGGGATCGCTCATGATCACCAAGGGGGCGTTGACGCAGGTGTTGGAGGTGTGCGCGACCGCCGAAGATGCGAGCGGGGCAGAGCGGCCGATCGAGGGCGTTCGACAGCAGATCGAGGCCCGCTTTGCCGAATACAGCCAGCGCGGCCAGCGCACGCTCGGCTTGGCCCGCAGGAAGCTCGGCACGAGCACGGTGATCGGCAAGGCCGACGAGACCGCGATGTGCTTCATCGGCTTCGTTCTCTTTTCCGATCCCCTCAAGCCGGGCATCGCCGCCACGATCCAGCGTTTGCGCGGACTGGGCGTCGTCCTGAAGGTCATCACGGGTGACAACGTCTTGGTGGCCGCGTCGGTCGCCCGCGAGATCGGCTTCGCCGACGCCGTCGTGCTTTCCGGACACGAACTGAAGGACATGAGCGATGGGGCGCTTCTCAATCGCGTCGGCAAGGTCAACGTCTTCGCCGAGGTCGAGCCGAATCAGAAGGAGCGGATCATCCGGGCGCTGCGCAAGGCCGGCAATGTCGTCGGCTACATGGGCGATGGAATCAACGATGCGTCCGCCCTGCACGCGGCCGACGTCGGCCTGTCGGTCGAAGACGCGGTCGACGTCGCCAAGGAGGTGGCCGACATCGTGCTGCTGGAGAAAAATCTCGACGTTCTCATCGATGGCGTACGCGAAGGCCGCGTCACGTTCGCCAACACGTTGAAGTACGTGCTGATCGCAACCAGCGCCAACTTCGGCAACATGTTCAGCATGGCCGGCGCGTCGCTGCTTCTGCCGTTCCTTCCCTTGCTGCCCAAACAGATCCTGTTGACGAACATGCTCACCGATCTTCCGGCCATGACCATCTCGGGCGACGGCGTCGACGAGCAGATGCTGGCCAAGCCGCAGCGTTGGGACATCGGCTTCATCCGCTCCTTCATGCTGACGTTCGGCGTCCTCAGCTCGATCTTCGACTACCTCACTTTCGGCGTCATGCTGTACGTCTTCCACGCGAACACGGACCAGTTTCGAACGGCGTGGTTCGTCGAGTCCGTGGTCTCCGCCTCGCTCATCCTCCTGGTCGTTCGCAGCCGCATGCCGATCCTTCGAAGCAAGCCGAGCGTACGCCTCGTCATTGCGACGCTCGGCGTCGTGATGGTGACCATTGCCTTGCCGTATCTTCCCTTCGCCGGGTTTCTCGGCTTCACGCCATTGCCGCTCGCCTATCTGGCTGCGACGGCGGTGATCGTCGCCATGTACATTGCTTCAGGAGAGCTGGCCAAGCGGCTCTTCTATCGACGGTTCGATCGCGCACCGTCGATCGCGCATTGATCCGCTTGCGCGTCCCGCGTTGCGGCTTGCGTTTCGTCAAGCCGTGGCCTGCGTCGGCGGCCGACAATTTGTCCCCCTCTCACTCGGACTCTTCCTGCGGAGAATCACATGTACCAGCGCATTCTCGTGCCCGTCGATGGCAGCCCGACATCGAACCAGGGTCTGGACGAGGCCGTCAAGCTGGCAAAGCTCACGGGAGCGACGCTGCGTCTCGTGTACGTCGTCAACGAGCTCACATTCGCCACCGGGTTCGAGATCTACACCCCGGACCTGATCGGCCTGCTCAAGGAAGGCGGCGAGCAGATCCTTCGCGAGGCGAAGGCGCGCGTCCAGACGAGCGGCGTCGACGTGTCGACATTTCTCTCGGAAAACTTCGCCGGCCGCCTTTGCGACATCGTCGTCGACGAGGCGAGGACCTGGAACGCCGACCTGATCGTCATCGGTTCGCACGGTCGCCGCGGGGTTCAGCGCCTGTTCATCGGCAGCGACGCCGAGCAGATCCTCCGCAATGCGCCGGTCCCCGTGCTCCTCGTCCGGGCGGCGGCAGCGCACCCGGGGGATCGGCTCACGACAGGTGGCGACGCGTCGGCTCTTCAGCCGCTCGTTGCGCCGGCGTAGCGCTGCAGCGTACGGGGCGCTGAGCGCCGGGCCCGTTCACGCGCCAGCCCGGCTCTGCCCGATCGTCGATGCGATGCGGCAGCCGGTTCGGGCTGCCGGTGCTAGCCTTCCGCGACATGGTGTCGACAGCCTTCAAGGAGTCTCTTCAGCTCCTGCGCACGAAGCGATTCGGCACCTTCTGCGTCGCGAGCCTGCTGTCGAACATCGGCACCAGTGCGCAACAAGTGGCGCAGCCCTGGCTGCTGCTGAGCCTCGGCGCATCGTCGTTCATTGTCGGCCTCGACAACTTCGCGCTCGGCGCGCCGATCTGGGTGTTGAGCATGGCGGGGGGCGTGCTCGCCGATCGTGCCGATCGTCGCCTCGTGATCGCCCGCTTTCAGTCGATCCAGATGTTCTGTCCCGTCCTGCTGGTGGCACTGCTCATCGCCGGGACGGTCAGGCCGTGGATGGTCGTGGCGATATCGCTCGTCGTGGGCATCACCGACGCCCTGTCGATGCCGTCGTTTCAATCGATCGTTCCGTCGATCGTGCCGCGCGACCGGATTTCGGCAGGCCTCGCTCTCAACGCGACGCAGTTCAACCTTTCGCGGATCCTCGGCCCCGCGCTGGCGGGAATGCTGATCGTCGGGATCGGCGCGGTCGGGTGCTTCGCCGTCAACGCGGTTTCCTATTTGCCGTTCATCGCCGTCGCGCTCTGGATCCTGCCGCACGTCGCCAGGCGAGGGACGATCGCTCATCGGGCGGCTGGCCACCATCTCCTCGATGGCGTTCGCGAGGTGTTGCGTGCGCCTCAGCTGCGCGGCGCCGTCCTCACCGTCTTCGCGACGAGTCTGCTGTGCGGCCCGCTGATCACCTTCTGCCCGCTGCTCGTGCGCGACATCTACCACGGCGATGCCGGACATTTCAGCATCGCCGTCGCAGCCTTCGGCGTCGGCGGCTTGCTCGGCGCGATCGCGCTCCTTTTCGTCGACGGCGCATCGGATCGCCGCCGCCTCAGCTCCTGGCTCGCCGTGGGCTACGGCGCGGTCACGATGCTGGTCGCCCTGAGCCCCTGGTTCGTCGCGTTCGCGGCTTTGCTCGGGCTCGCCGGCATCGCCATGAGCATCAGCAACACGTCGGCCAACACGGTGGCCCAGGCGATCTCGCCCGAAACGCTGCGCGGCCAGACGGTCAGCCTGTACATGCTTGCGATTCGCGGCGGCACCTCGCTGGGCGGCTTGCTCACCGGGGCGTCGATCGGCTGGTTCGGCATCCGCGAAGCATTGCTGATCAACGGCGCACTGGCCGTCGGCGTCCAGTTGCTGATCGGTCGAACCTGGCGTCGGGCCGAGGTCGCAGCCGCTTGAGGATCAGGGGCACGCGCGCGCTACCTTGATCCGGGTCAAGGTTTCGACCGCGCGTTGCACCACACTGGATGCATTCTTTCGCCGCTCCGGCATTCACGAGGGCCAACCGTGTATCAGCGCATTCTTGTTCCGATCGACGGCAGCCGGACGGCCGCGGTCGGCCTCGACGAAGCCATCCGCGTGGCCCGGCTGACGCACGGCGAGCTACGCCTGCTGCATGTGCTGGACGCCACCGCGTACTCGGCAGGTTTCGAGCCGACTTCGATCTACGGCAACGACGACATTGCGCTGATGAAGCGGGACAGCACGCGCATCCTCGAGCAGGGGATCGCCAGAGCCGAGGCGCGCGATGTCCGGGCGGACGGCGTGCTGCTCGAGACGGCGACCGAGCGTGTCTGCGATCTCGTTGTCGCGCAGGCGGTGAGCTGGGGTGCCGACCTGATCGTCATCGGCACGCACGGCAGGCGCGGCGTCGCCCGGTTGTTCATGGGCAGCGATGCGGAGCAGATTCTTCGCGCCGCGCCGGTCCCCGTCCTGCTCCTCAGAGCGGATGACGTTCCCGGGGAAGCGATCGACCGGGCGAACGGCGCCTTCGCAGCGCGATCCCTCCCGTAGCGTTAACAGGCCCTAGCCTCGAACCCGTGACGCGATCGGCCGCCGGCCGACGCAGGCGCTCCGTCGGAGACCGCCTCGGCGAACTGCTACGCTTCGGCGGCCGCGGATCGCGGTCAATTCGCCGCATCCCGGCCGCAGCTTCGTTTGAAACCGTCTCTTCACATCGCCGTCCTCGACGACGAGATCGATATCACCCGGTTGCTCGCCGACTATCTGCAAGGCCACGGCTTTCGGGTGTCGCAACTGCACGACGGGCATGCGCTGATGCAACTGATGCCCGCGGACCCTCCGGCGCTGGTCCTGCTCGACCTCGGGTTGCCCGGCGAAGACGGCTTCTCGATCGCGCGCCAGTTGCGTGAACACTGGCGCTGCGGCCTCGTCATCGTTACCGGCAGAGGCGACGCCGTCGACAAGGTCGTCGGACTGGAAGTGGGAGCCGACGACTATGTGACGAAGCCCTTCGATCTGCGCGAGCTGCTGGCCAGGATCAAGGCCGTGCTCAGGCGCGTGGGTCCGGCCGACGGTCCGGCAGTCGGGTCGGCTGTCGACGGCTATGGCTTTGCCGGCTGGACGCTCGATGTCCCGGCCCGAAGACTGCTGGCTCCCGACGGGAACGAGGTCGGCATCACCGGTGGCGAGTTCGATCTTCTCCTCGCATTCGTTCGACACCCCGGCCGCGTGCTGTCCCGGGACTTCCTGCTCGAGCAGACGCGCGGTCGGGAAGCCGCGCCGTTCGACCGGACGATCGACGTGCAGGTCGGGCGCCTGCGCAAGAAGCTCGAGGTCGACGTCGACGAGCCGCGCATCATCAAGTCGGTTCGCGGCGCCGGCTACATCTTCGTGCCGCCGGTCGCCCCGGTCTGACGCGCCGGCGCCATGGCCACGCCTTCGCCAGCGTCGCGCTTTCCGCACGGCGTGGAAGAGACCGCGGTCTATCGCACGCTCTTTGCCGCCTATCCCGACGCACTCGTCGTCGCCGATATACACGGCGCGATCGTCCTCGCCAACCCTTCCGCTGCGGCGCTACTGGGCTATTCGGTCGACGAACTGGTTGGGCTCCACATCGACGCGCTGGTTCCCGATGCGGTGCGTCCGCGCCACGCAGCGTATCGCGCCGCCTTCGGCCAGGATCCCCGCCCGCGGCCGATGGGTCGGCAGACCGAGCTGGTCGCCAAGCGCAAAGACGGATCGGAAGTCGTCGTCGAGATCGCGCTCAGCCCGTTGCAGGACCAGGGCCTGCCGCTCGTCGTCGCGGCGATCCGCGACATCGGCGCCTATCCGCGCATGAAGCGAGCGCTGCAGCGGGCGCGCTCCAGCGAGCAGCTCGCGACCCTGGGCCGCATCGCCGTCGATGCCCGCGATCCGCAAGTGCTGCTGAACCAGGTGCCCGTCGTCGCGGCCGACGCGCTGGAGGCGGAGGTCGCGATGGTCTACCTCCTCGAAAGCAATCTGCGCGACCTGCGCGTCGCCAGTGCCGTCGGCAGTGTGCCGGGCGAGGGCCTCGGCGAGCTCGTTGCCAACCGGTCCGACACCTCGCTGGGGTTCGTTCTGGCCGAGGGTCGGTCGATCATCGTCGCCGACTACACCGTCGAGCGTCGCTTTTCCGTTCCCCGGTCGTATCTCGATGCGGGGCTGAGAAGCGCGCTGGCCGTGCCGATCTCGGACCGCGGCCGCACGATCGGCGTCCTGGCCGTCCGGTCGCGCAGCTCCAGGCTCTTCGGCGACGACGAGGTCCGCTTTCTGGAGTCGCTCGCCAACCTGCTGGCCAGCAGCCTGCAGCGCGTGCAGTCGGAAGAGGCGCTCAGCCACGCGGAACGTCTCGAAAGTGTCGGCCAGCTGACCGGCGGGATCGCCCACGATTTCAACAACCTGCTGACCGTCATCCTCGGCAATCTGCAGGTGCTCGATGAGTTGCCGGCCCTGGCCGACGACGGATATGCGCGCCAACTCGTCGGCGCGGCCGCCCGCGCATCGCGCCGCGGCGCCGAGCTGACCGGCAAGCTGCTCGCTTTCTCGCGACGCCAGGTGCTTCAGCCCGTGGCCGTCGACGTCGATGCGTTGCTGCAATCGCTGGCCGACATGCTGCGCCGGACGCTGGACCAGCGCATTCGCATCGAGGTCGACGACTCGCCGGACGGCGCGAAGGCCCTGGCGGATCCTGGGCAGCTCGAGTCCGCGCTCCTCAACATCGCCATCAACGCGCGCGATGCGATGCCCGAGGGCGGCACGCTTCGCTTTCGCACGCAGGTTTGTCTCGCGATCCCCGAGGACATCCGCGACGAGATCGACGATCCAGGCGCGTTCGCAGATGGTCTGGTCGCCATCCGCATCACCGACGACGGCACCGGCATGTCGAGCGAGGCGAAGGAGCGCGCCTTCGAGCCCTTCTTCACAACCAAGGAAGCCGGGCGCGGCACCGGCCTCGGCCTGAGCACCGTCTACGGCTTCGTCAAGCAATCCAAGGGAGCGATCACGATCGACAGCGCGATCGGCGAGGGGACGACGGTGACGCTCTACGTGCCCCGGCCGCGAGCCGCCAGCCACCTCGCGGCGGAACAGAGCACCCGGGAACGGATCGTGCCGCCGGGGCTGCGCGTGCTTCTCGTCGAAGACGACACCGAGGTCCGCGCCGTCGTGCATCGTTTGCTCGTCTCGATGCAGTGCGACATCACCCTGGTCGCCAGCGGCGAGCAGGCCTTGCTGGCGCTCGGCCCCGACGCGCGCTTCGATCTGCTCCTGACCGACATCGCCCTCGGCGCCGGCATCCGCGGCACCGAGCTTGCCGCGCAAGCGCAGGGGCGCTTTCCGGATCTCGCCATCCTGCTCATGTCCGGCTATTCCGCCGAGCTCCTCGATGCCGATCGGGATTCGCCACCGGCGTGGGAGCTGCTGCGCAAGCCCTGCACGCGGGACGAGCTCAAGCAGGCGGTCGCCCGCGCCGTGGGTGCCGATTGAGCATGGGCCCGGCGACCTTCTGGCGCGACGCTACTGCAAGACAGGAGATGGCACGAGGCAGCGCTGGACGAAACTCGACAGGGCGCCGATGTCGGGAATGCACAAATCGCGGCGGCCTTTTTCCGTGAAGGCGATGACATTGTCGCGAGCGAGCTTCGACAGGGACCGGCTCACGGTTTCGAGCGTCATGCCGAGGTAGTTGCCGATCTCGGCTCTGGTCATGCGCAGCGTGATCTGGTCGCAACGCAGGCCTCGCTTGGCGAGCGAGTCGGCCCAGTGGCGCAGAAAATCGGCGACGCGGGCGTCGGCGGGCAAGGTGCACACCGACATGAGCGAATCCCGGTCCCGGCCGATTTCGCGGCTCATCGCTTCGTGCAGCACAGCCAGGAGGGCCGGACAGGCGACGCTGGTCCGGATCAGCTTGTCATAGTGGATGACCCAGACATCGCCGGTGTCCATCGCGACGGCGTCGCATGCATAGGATCCGGAAGCGATGCCGTCGAAGCCGAGCCAGTCGCCGCGCAGCTTCAGGCTGACCACTTGCTCGCGCCCATCGACCGAGAGCTTGACCATCTTGAAGAAGCCCGAGTTCAGGATGTACATGTCGCCGAAGGTCTCGCCGGCCCGATAGATCACGTCTCCGGCATGCACGACTCGACGCTGGGGTGCGAGTTGATCGCTCAGCAGTCGGAGCGTGTCGGACACGCGGTCGCTGGCACGTTGGTCGGCGTGCGATTCGTCGCAGACCCGGCTCGCCGGCAGTAGCGGATGCGGACGGCCGGTGCTGGCGCTGCGGGTTTCGGTATCGAACATGCGAGATTCCTCGGGAGACGGGGCTTTGGCGGATGAGCTCATCCTAGGAAGGCTGCGAAAGCACCGTGCCAACGAACGAAGTCGCTTGGTCGCACTGTGTGAACGGTTCGTATCAGCCGTGTCGCGACCTGCGCTTTCGTGCGCTGGCTTGATGCGCATCAAGGTTGACATCGCCTGCGCGAATAGCCTTCGCGTCCTGCGTCGCCTCCGCCTGGCGCCGCAGGAAGCCATGCAACCTCTCCTTCAGCCAATGTGCAGTTTGCGACTCGACCCTCTCGACCCGGGCGACGCAGACGTCCTCATGGCCCAGGCGCGCCAACTGCGGCTGGTCTTGTCGGCCGGCCAAGGGAGCAGGCTGCTGCGCGGCAAGAACCTCGGACTGCTTTGCGAGACCGAAGACGCCGACGACGCGATCCTGTTCCGCCTGGCGGCGCAGGAGCTGGGCGCTCACGTCGCCCACATCCGGCCCAGCCTGTCGGGGCTGCGCTCGCCCGGCCTGTCGCAATACACCGCGCGCATGCTGGGCCGCCTGTATGACGCGGTCGAGTGTCAGGGCCTGTCGCCCGAGTTGGTCAGACAAGTCGGCGAAGAGGCCGGCGTGCCGGTGTACGACGGCCTCGCCTCGCCGACGCATCCGACCGCGAGGCTGGCCGAGCCGTTCGACGCAGGCCGGCCGCGCGGCGAATCCCGCCGCCTCCTCCTGCAGGCAGCCCTGATGTGCACCCTCTTGTAAGCAACCTGTTGTGAGCACCGTGTAGTGAGCGGCGACACGCCTGCGCCGTCCAGGTCGCTTGCCGGATCGCAAGCCGTGCAGGCATCGTCCCGGCCG
>DAIMIM010000019.1:0-17613 GCA_036722755.1 Caldimonas sp.
ACGACAGCGCATCGATCAGCCCGCGCTGCGCCGCGTAGACGGGATCGGCGCAGGCGACGATGAGGCTCATGCTGCCGTCGCGTGCCCGCGCCGGCCCGCCCGACATCGGCGCGTCGATGCAGCCGACGCCGTGCTGCGCCAATCGCGCCGCGATCGCTTCGCTGCTCGCCGGTCCGATCGTCGGGCACAAGACGACGCACGCTCCGGCGTGCAGCGCGAGCGCCGCGCCGTCGCTGCCGAAAAGGACGAGCTCGACGTGCGCCGCATCGACGACGACGACGACGACGCCCGGGTGCGCCGCAGCGAGCGCGGCCGGGGTCGCGAACGCTTGCGCGCCGTGGCGAACGGCATCGCCTTCGCGATCCGCGTCGATGTCGCGAACGCCGACTTCCCAGCCGAGCTGAAGCAGGCGCCGGGCCATCGCGCCGCCCATGTTGCCGACGCCGATCAGGCCAACACGGCGCGGGTTCTTCACCTCGCCCATCAGCCGCGCGGGTGGTGCATCGCGTGCAGCGCTTTCAGCCGCTCTCGAGCGACGTGCGTATAGATCGTCGTCGTCGAGATGTCGGCGTGGCCGAGCAGCATCTGCACGGCACGCAGGTCGGCGCCGTGGTTGAGCAAATGGGTCGCGAACGCGTGGCGCAGCGTGTGCGGCGAGATCGGCACGCCGACTCCCGCAGCGACAGCGCGCGCCTTGACCAGCTTCCAGAACATCTGCCGCGTCATCGGGCCGCCGCGCGCGGTCACGAACAGCGCATCGCTCGAGCGCCGGCCGAGGATCGCGGCGCGTGCGTCGGCGAGATAGCGCTGCAGCCAGGCGTGGGCCTCCTCGCCGAAAGGCACCAGACGCTCCTTCGCGCCCTTGCCGGCGACGCGTAGCGCGCCTTCGACCATGCTCACGTCGACCGTCTTCGATCCGACCAGCTCGCTGACGCGCAGGCCGCTCGCGTACATCAGCTCGAGCATGGCGCGGTCGCGCAGTCCGAGTGGCGTCTCGGTGGCGCCAGCGGCGAGCAGGCTCTCGACCTGCGCCTCCGAGAGCGACTTCGGAACGCGAAGCGGCTGCCGCGCTGTCAGGAACTTGAGGGTCGGGTCGGCCGTCGTCAGATGCTCGCGCAACGCCCACCGATAGAAGCGTTTGAAGACGGTGAGACGGCGATTCGTGCTCGTCGCCGCACTGCCGGCATGACGAGCCACCGCGTACTCGCGGAGATCGGCCTCGCTCGCGTCGGCGAGGCCGGGCTTGCCCATCGCGTCGAGCCAGTGCGCAAGCAGCGTCAGGTCACGCCGGTAGGCAGCGAGCGTGTTGGCGGCAAGGCCGTCCTCGATCCACAAGGCGTCGATGAAGCGGTCGATCGCAGCGCTGCTGGTGGCCATTCGCGTCGATCGGCGGCGGCCGCGAGCCCCCTATTCCAGCGTCAGCTTCTGCGCCGCGACGACTCGCTTGTAGACCTCGAATTCGGCGACGATCTGCGCCGCGAATTGCTCCGGCGTGTTGCCGATGATGAACGAGCCCGTGTCCTCGATGCGCTTCTTGACCGCCGGATCCTCGAGCGTCTTCCTGATCGCGGCATTGATCTTGTCGACGATGTCCTTCGGGATTCCCTTGGGCCCGTAGATGCCGTAGAAGGCCATGCGGTTCACCGGCTCGAGACCGACCTCCTTGAAGGTCGGAACATTCGGCAGCACCGCCAGGCGCTGCGGCGCCGCGACGACGATGGCGATCAGCCTGCCCTCCTTGATGAAGGGCAACGCCGAGGGCAGGTTGTCGAAGATCATCGGCACCTGGCCGGCGACCGTGTCGTTCAGCGCCGGCCCGGCGCCCCGATACGGAATGTGCGTGACGAAGGTGCCGGAGAGGTTCTTGAAGAGCTCCATCTGCAGATGGCCGATGCCGCCGGTGCCCGAGCTCGCGAAGGAATACTTTCCCGGATTCTTCTTCAGCTCGGCGAGAAAGGTCTTGTAGTCGCGCGCCGGAAAGCTCGGATGCACCGCGATCACGTTCGGCGTCGCGGCGACGTTGACGATCGGCGTGAAATCGGTGAGCGGATTGTAGGGAAGCTTCGGGTTGATCGCCGGGTTGGCGGCCACCGTCGAGACCGTTGCCATGCCGAGCGAATAGCCGTCCGGGGCCGAGCGCGCGGTGTCGATGGCGCCGACCGAGCCGCCGCCGCCCGACTTGTTCTCGATCACCATCTGCTGGCCGAGCGCCATGCCGACTTTCTCGCCGACGACGCGAGCGATGATGTCCGTGGTCCCGCCGGGAGCGAAGGGAACCACCAGATGCACCGGCTTGTTCGGATAGGTCGACTGGGCCAACGATGGCCCGGCGGTCGCAGCCAGGGCCGCGCCGGCGGCCCGGGTAAGAAGGGTACGGCGGTGCAGCATGTTCAAGCGTTCGTCCATGAAATGTTCCAGGCGCCAGTCTAGTTGCTGACGCCACGCGGATGTCTCGCAGTTTGCCTGTCGTCGCGCGCCGCGACGCCACTTGCGCCGGAGACGCGTCGGCATACTCGCCGGCATGGCGAACCCGCTGTTGCTGCTGCCGGACTTCCTGCTCATCCTGCTCGGCTTCGTCATCTGCAGGCGCACCGCGCTCGACCGGAGCGTGTGGGAAGCGGCCGAAAAGCTCGTCTACTTCCTGCTCTTTCCGGTCCTGCTCTTCAATTCGATCCTGAAGAGCCCCTTGCAGCCGGCCACGACCGCGCATCTCGCGCTCGCCGGCGTCGGCACCATCGCCATCGGCATCGTCGTGGCCCTGGCGATCGGTCGCTGGCCCGGCGTCGATCGGCGCCTGCATGCGTCGGGCGCGCAGATCGCTTACCGCTTCAACTCCTACATCGCACTGGCGCTCGCCGAGCGGATGCAAGGCGCGCAGGGCCTGGCATGGATGGCCTTGCTGATCGCGCTCAGCGTGCCGCTGTGCAACGTCGCGGCGGTCTGGCCGCTGGCCCGCCACGGCGGACACTCGTATTTTCGCGAGCTGGCACGCAACCCCTTGATCATCAGCACGGTGGCCGGGCTCGCGGCCAACGCCGCCGGCCTGCAGTTGCCCGTCGCCGTCGCGACGGTGCTGCAGCGCATCGGCGTCGCGGCGCTGCCGCTCGGGCTGATGGCGGTGGGCGCCGGCCTCACCTTCGGCGGGCTGAAGGCCGCGCCGGGCCTGGCTGCGTCGCTGCTGGCGATCCGCCACGCGCTGCTCGCCGTGGTCGCCATCGGCTTGTCGCTGGCCCTTCGCCTGGGCCCGGAGCAGCGCGGCATCGTCGTCATGTTCGCCGCCCTGCCCACGGCCTCGAGCGCCTACGTGCTGGCGGCGAGGATGGGCGGCGACGGGGGCTTCGTCGCCGGGCTCGTGACGGTCTCGACGGTACTCGGTGCGATCAGCATCCCCGTCTGGCTCGCCGTCCTGTCACTGCTGCCGTGAACGGCTGTGCACGGCGAGCACCCGCCAGGGCGGGTGGCGAGCAAGGAATCAGGCCCCGAGCGCAGCTTGTTGCAGGGCCCAGTCGATGTGCTCGCGGACAAGCGTGCCCGCGTGGTCTCGACCAGACTGCAACGCCGCGACGATGGCTGCCGACCTCGACGCGTCGTCGCTCGCTCGCAGCGCATTGCCGAGCGCGACCGCGACATTGCGTTGCCAGCGCTCGAAGCCGATACGCCGGATCGCGCTGCCTTCAGTCGCGCGCAGGAACTCGGCTTCGTCCCAGGCCCAGAGCACGAGCAAGGGCGGACCGTCGACCTCGGCGCGCGCGTCGAAATCGACCAGCGGGCTCGTCTGCGCGTATTTGTTCCACGGGCAGATGAGCTGGCAGTCGTCGCAACCGTAGATGCGGTTGCCGATGGCCGCGCGGAACTCGACCGGAATCGCCCCCTTCAGCTCGATCGTCAGGTACGAGATGCAGCGTCGTGCGTCGACCTCGTAGGGCGCGACGATGGCGCGGGTCGGGCAGACGTCGATGCAGGCCTGGCAGGTGCCGCAGTGCGGCTCGACCGGCGGCGTCGTCGGCAACGCCAGGTCCACGTAGATCTCGCCGAGGAAAAACATCGAGCCGGAGCTGCGGTCGAGCGCAAGCGTGTGCTTGCCGCGCCAGCCGAGGCCGCTGCGGGTCGCGAGCTCGACCTCGAGCACCGGTGCCGAGTCGGTGAAGACGCGGTGCCCGAACGGGCCGATGACATCGGCCAGGCGATCGGCGAGCTGCTGCAATCGGGCGCGCGACACCTTGTGATAGTCGCGGCCGCGGGCATAGATCGAGACGGCCGCGCGCTCGGGCTCGGCCAGCCGTTGCCACTCGAGCGCCTGCCAGCCGGCTTCGGTCGCGCGCGGGAGATAGTCGAGCCGCGCCGTGACGACGCGAATCGTTCCCGGCACGAGCTCGGCTGGGCGCGATCGTTTAAGGCCGTGCGCAGCCATGTAGTCCATGGCACCGTGGAAACCGTTGTCGAGCCAGGCCCGCCAGCGGCCTTCGGCGGCCGAGAGGTTGATATCGGCAACGCCGATCTGGGAAAATCCGAGCTCGCCTCCCCAGGCTCTCAGCCGCTCGAGCAGGGCGCCGGGGTCGAGAGGCCGGATCTCGGCTGGTGGAGGAAAAGGTTGGGACACAGGATGCTTCGTTGCAATCGTCGATTCTAGAAACCCGGCTCGTGCGCTGGCCCGATGAAGCGGCATGCGCGGCGACGGCCAGGGCGCTCGCCGCGCGGCCCGGGCTCGCCGACGCATTCGTGGAGCTGCACGGCCCGCTCGGCGCCGGCAAGACAACCTTCGTTCGCCACCTGCTGCACGCGCTCGGCATCGCCGGCAACATCAAGAGCCCGACCTACGCCTTGATGGAGCCCTATGCAGCAACGATCGGTTCCGCGGCCTTCGACATCTCGCATTTCGACTTCTACCGCTTCGACGACCCGACCGAGTGGGAAGACGCCGGCTTTCGCGAGGTGTTCGCCAACGCCGGCCTGAAGCTGGTCGAGTGGCCGGAGAAAGCCGCCGTGCTGCTGCCGCGCTGCGACCTGCGCATCGAGATCGCGCCCGACGAGCCTGGCGCGGCGCGCGACGTGCGCTTCGACGCGATGACGGCACGCGGCGAGGGCCTTCTGCCGTGATGTCGCCGGCCCGCCGCGCCGCGCTGCGCGCCATGGGCGCGCTGGCGCTCGGTCTCGGCAGCCGCGAGATCGCGCTCGGCGCCGCCATCGTCGCCGTCCGGGTCTGGCCGGCGGCCGACTACACGCGCATCACGATCGAGTCCGACGCCGCGCTCTCCGAACGACACTTCGTGGCGGAGAACCCGTCGCGCCTCGTCATCGATGTCGATGGCCTCGAGCTCAGCCCGCAATTGCGCGAGCTGGTCGGCAAGGTGCGGCCCGACGATCCGTTCATCGCCGGCATCCGCGTCGGCCAGAACCAGCCCCGGCTCGTCCGCCTGGTGATCGACCTGAAGCAGCCGATCGCGCCGCAGCTGTTCGCGCTGGCACCGGTGGCAGCCTATCGCTATCGGCTCGTGTTCGATCTGTATCCGGCACAAGAGCGCGACCCGCTGCTCGCCCTGATTCGCGACAAGGAACAGGCCGAGGCCAGGGCAGCGCAAGCGGTGCAGGACGCACTCGGCGAATTCATCGGCCGCGTCGGCGCCGCCGGAGCTGCGTCGGCGGCACGGGCCGGCGAGCCTTCGCCGCCCTTCTCTGCTTCGGCGCCGATCGTCGCACGCAACGCCCCGCCACCAGCGTCGGCCGCAGCCGGCAGGCCGGCTCCGATGTTGCCGCCACCGCCGATCGTGCCGTCGATGGCCGGCCAGGCGAAGATCGATCGCCTTGTCGTCATCGCTCTCGATCCCGGCCACGGCGGCGAAGACCCGGGCGCGACCGGCCCGAGCGGGCTGCACGAGAAGGACGTCGTGCTCGCCATCGCGCTGCTGCTGCGCGACCGCATCAATGCCGACCCGTCGATGCGGGCGATGCTGACGCGCGACGCCGATTTCTTCGTGCCGCTGCAGGACCGCGTGAAGAAAGCCCGCCGTGTCCAGGCCGACCTGTTCGTCTCGATCCATGCCGATGCGTTCCTCACGCCCGAAGCACGCGGTGCCTCGGTCTTCGCGCTCAGCCAGAGCGGCGCGACGAGCACCGCGGCGCGCTGGATGGCCAATCGCGAGAACGCGGCCGACCTCGTCGGCGGCGTCAACATCGCCGTGAAGGACCAGACCGTCATGCGCACCCTGCTCGACATGAGCACGACCGCGCAGATCAAGGACAGCTTGAAGCTCGGCGGCGAAGTGCTCGGCCAGATCGGCAAGGTCGGCAAGCTGCACAAGGGAAGCGTCGAGCAGGCCGGCTTCGCGGTGCTGAAAGCGCCCGACATCCCGTCGATCCTGGTCGAATCGGCCTTCATCTCCAATCCGGAGGAGGAGACGAAGCTGCGCGATCCCGAGTACCGCAAGCAACTCGTCGAGGCGCTGGCCACCGGCATCCAGCGCTATTTCGCGCGCAACCCGCCGCTGGCCCGAAGCCGCCAGCTATAACGTCGTCATCGCCCCAGGAGCCTCACGATGATCCATCCGCAATCCCGAGCCCTGATCGAGCTCATCGCCCAGCGCGGCCTGCCGGCGATGCAGTCGCTGCCACCTGTCGAGGCGCGCAAGTTCTATCGCGATCGCCGCGCCCTGACGCAGCCGGAACCACCGGTGGTGGCCGAAATCGCCGAGCTCGCCGCCAACGGGCCGGCCGGGACGTTGCCGCTGCGCTTCTACCGTCCGGTGCGGCGCAGCGACGATCCGCGCGCCTTGCCGGCGCTCGTCTACTTCCATGGCGGCGGCTGGACCATCGGCGATCTCGATACGCACGACGTGCTGTGCCGCCAACTGGCGACGCTCTCCGGCTGCGCGCTCGTCTCGGTCGACTACCGCATGGGCCCGGAAGACCGCTTTCCTGCCGCCGTCGACGACTGCCTGGCAGCGACACGGTGGGTGCGCGACCACGCTGCGGAGCTAGGGATCGACGCAGCCCGGCTCGCTGTGGGCGGCGACAGCGCCGGCGGCAATCTCGCCGCCGTCGTCGCGATCGCGGCACGCGACGCGGGCGGTCTGCCGCTCGCGTACCAGTTGCTCATCTACCCGGCGACCGACCAGCGGCGCGGCCACGCCTCGCACGGCACCAATGGCAAGGGCTACCTGCTTGAGACCGAGACGATCGCCTACTACCACGACAACTACATCGATGCCGCCGCGCACGACCTCGACTGGCGCGCGTCTCCACTGCTTTGCAAGGATTTGTCGAATCTGCCGCCGGCGCTCGTGCTGACCGCAGGATTCGATCCGTTGCGCGATGAAGGGCTCGACTACGCCGATGCACTGGTCGCCGCGGGCAACCGGGCGACCTATGTCTGCTTCGACCGGCAGATTCACGGCTTCATCACCATGGGCAAGGTGATCGACGAAGCCAACACCGCGGTCGCGCTGTGCGCCGCGGAGCTTGGCCGCGCGCTGCGGTGCTGAGCCGCTGAGATCAGCTCGGCGAGGACGCGCCCTTGACGGCGGCCTTGGTCTTCGACGCCCCCTTGTGCACGGCATGGCCGGTCTTGCGGCCGGCGTTGGCGACGGCGTGACCGGTCGCGCGGCCGGCTTCGCCGACGGCGTGGCCGGTCTTGGTGGCGGCAGAGGAGGCGGCGGCGCCAACCGATTCGGCTGCCTGCGCGGGCAGGACAGCGGCGGCGACGAGCGACAGGGCAGCGAGGACGGTCTTGATCATCATGGTTTTTCTCCGTGAGAAGGGTTTCGAGGCGAGCGGATTGCTGTTCGCGAAGGCCATGCCGGCAATCCGGTCGTAGCGCTTCACACTTCTCTAACGCAGGCTGGCGCAGAATGTTGACTTGGGCGGCGGCCAGCCCTGCAATTGGCCTGCAAGGAGCATTGCGATGAAGACGATACTGAAGGCTGCGGCACTCGCCTCGGCAGCACTGTTGGCGATCTCGGCCCCACTTTCCGCAGAGGCGCGCGGTCCGGGCGGGGCCGGCTTTCATGGCGGCTCCGTTGCACACGGCTCATGGGGCGGTCACGGCTGGAACGGTGGCGGCTGGGGCCATCGCGGCGGCCACTTCCGCGGCGGCTTTTGGGGCCCCGGCCCATTCTGGGGCGGCCTCGGTCTCGGTCTGGGCGTCGGCGCGATCGCCTACTATGGCGCCTACGGCTATGACGGCTACTACGCGTATCCCGACTACGTCGTCGCACCTGCCGGCGACTATCTCGCCGCCGATCCGCCGCCCGATCGGGTCGTCCGCTCGAGCGGCCAGGCGGTCCCGCTGGTCTCACGTGCCCCCGATCCCATCTTCTATCCGAAGAACGGACAAACGGCGGCCAAGACCGAAGGCGATCGCCAGGAGTGCAACCGTTGGGCGACCACGCAGTCCGGATCAATGAACGACGCCAGCATCTTCCAGCGCGCGACGTTCGCCTGCATGGAAGGGCGCGGCTACGTCGTCAAGTAGCGCGCCGCGCGTCATTCTCGAGTGGCGCGCCGCTTGTCGTTCGTGATCGCGCATCGGCCGTGACCTTTTGCGCGCTCGCTCCTGCCTTTGCGGCACGAGCGGCGTGCACAGCGTGAGGGAAGGCGCGGAAAATCGCCGTCGATGACGACGCCGGCCGACGAACCGTTCGAAAAGACATTCCGTCTCGTCTGTCGTCTCGACGATTCGGAGATCGACTACGTTCGCGACACCGCCGAATGGATTGCTCGCTGTGTCCACCGTGTCCTGGCCCTCGACCCGTCCGTCGATGCTGCGGAGATCACGGCGCAGGTGCTCGACATGAGCACACGCGGTCGCTGGCGCCTGATGAAGCCCGAGATCGTCGGCGACCAGCTCGCCCTGCCGGCGGCGTCGCAGGACCGATGAACCGCAGCCGATGAAAGGCGCGGTCAGCGTCGGGCTCGTCACCGTGGCGCTGATGCTGGGCAGCGCAGATGCCTGCGCGGCAGCGCAGATGTACAAGTGCATCGTCGGCGGCCGCACGGTCTATCAGCAGCTAGGCTGCCCTGTCGAAGCCGAGCCGGCCTCGGCCCCGGCGCGTGCAGCGTCTGCAGGCGCATCGGCCAGGCCGCAGGGCAGCGCGGAGCGCGCCGCCTCGTCGGCCGCGCGACGCGTCAGGCCGGCGTCCGCGAAGGCTTCGTCCGTGCCCGCCACGCCCCGATGAGGACGAGGCCGCCAGGGATGAGGATCGCCGCCCAGATGATCTTGTCGAGGTTGTCCTTGACCCAGGGAATGTTGCCGAAAAGATAGCCCGCCGTGGTGACGCCGCCGACCCACAGCGCGCCGCCGGCCACGTCGAAGAGCGTGAAGCGGCTTCGCGTCATCTGCGCCACGCCGGCAACGAACGGTGCGAACGTGCGCAAGAAGGGCATGAAGCGCGCGGCGACGATCGTCACGCCGCCGTACCGCTCGTAGAACGCGTGCGCCTGATCGAACGCCTTTCGGTCGAACCAGCGCGAGTTCTTCCAGCCGAACACGCGCGGGCCGATGTGGCGTCCGACCGCAAAGTTGCTCTGGTTGCCGAGCACCGCAGCGATCCAGAGCAGGCCGAGCACGAGCGGCAGGCTCATCAGGCCCGCGGCGCACATCGTGCCGGCGACGAACAGCAGGGAATCGCCGGGCAGGAACGGCATGACCACGAGCCCGGTCTCGACGAAGATGATCGCGAAGAGCAGCGCGTACACCCACGGGCCGTACTGCCGCACGAAGTCCGCGAGATGAACGTCGACGTGAAAGACGAAATCGACGACGAGCCCGAGCCACTGCATGCCGCGATTATCGCGGCCCGACGGCGAGCCTCAGTCCGTCCCGACCCCGGCGACCGCGTCGAGCGCCTCGACGCCAGCCAGCCACGTCGCCAGCGCGGCCGGCATGTGCAGTGCCGGCTCGGCCGAGTGCCAGCGGCGCTTCAGCTGGTTCGCAGTCGCATGCAGTTGCCAGAGCAGCTCTTCGGCCAAGGCCCATAGCTCGACACGGACTGGGCCATCGTCATCGAGCCCGTCGCCGAGCGCGCCGAGTTGCTCGGGCGTGACGCCGGCTTCATGGAGCATGCGCTGCAGCGTGGCGTTCTGCTCGTTGATCGAGCGCAGCAACGCGGCATGAGGCCCGTCGAGCTGCCCCAGGAGCGGCTGGCTCGTCTCGCGCCAGCGCGCCAGCTCGTCGGCCAGGCGAAGCAGCCGTTCGATCGATCGCGCTGCTGGCCCGCAGAGCCCGGCGTCGGGCGGGGGAGCGTCGCGCAGCACGCGATGAACCGCAGCGACGAGAGCGGGGTCGTAGCGTCGCGGATCGATGCGCAGCAGCAGCGAGACGCGCTTTTCCGGCAACGCGCGCGAGCCGTCGAACATGGCGGTCACGACTTCGGCCAGCGACACGATCCGGCCGAGCGGGCTGATGCTCTCGCCGACCAGCCCGCGCGGATAGCCGGAGCCGTCGAGACGCTCGTGGTGCTCGACGATGGCGCGCACGACCGTTTTCGGATAGTCGGCGAAACGGCCGATCAGGATCGACGACGTGAGCGGATGCACGTAGACCGGCTTGAGCCGGTCGGCGCTCAATCGCTCGTCGGCGTCGAGAAGATCCGGCGCGATGTGCAGCATGCCCATGTCGTGCAGCAGGCCGGCAGCGGCGGCGTCGCGCGTCTCGCGCGACGATGCGGTGCCCTGATGCGCAAGGTAGGCGGAAAGCAGCGCCATGAGGATGCTGTGCTCGAAGAGCGAGGGCCGCGTATCGCGCGCCAGGGCCAGATGCAGCGCCACGGGCTTGGGCAGCGGCACGCCGGCCAGCGCCTCGAGCACGACGTTGCGGATGGTTCCCGTCGGCGCCATGCGTGCGAAGAACGGCCAGCGCTCCAATGCCGCAAGCGCCGATTCTCGCAACACCGCGGTACCGAGCGGCGGCTCGGCATCGACGCACTCGTCGAGCGGGCGCGTCAGCCGATGCGAGACGAGCCGGTCGTAGAGGCCGCGGTCGATGCGGGCGCCGCCTTCGAGAAGCTTGATGCCCTGGGTGTTGAAGATCGGCTGCGACGTGACGACCGTGCGCGTCTGGGCGAGGTCGGACACCGCCTGCAGGAAGGCGGGCGACTCCTCGGTCTCGATCGTTTCGGTGGCAACGTCGCTCATCGCGCTGAAGCTAACACGGCCGGGGCGCGTCGAATCGCCCGCGCCGCGTCGGCGTGCCAACTGTCGGACAGGACAGCCTCGCGTGGCTTCCTACAATGCGCCGATGAACGCCGTGATCGAGCCCCGACTGCGCCGGCCGATCCGCGAGCTGCCCGGCGAGCTGATCAGCCAGATCGCCGCCGGCGAGGTTGTCGAGCGGCCGGCGTCGGTCGTGCGAGAGCTGATCGACAACGCGGTCGACGCGGGCGCGTCGAGCATCGCGGTGCGCCTGTTCGGCGGCGGCATCCGCGCCATCGCCATCGACGACGACGGCCAAGGCATCGAGGCCGGCGAGCTGCCTCTGGCCCTGCGCCGCCACGCCACCAGCAAGATCGCCTCGCTCGCCGAGCTCGAGGGCGTGGCGACGCTCGGATTTCGCGGCGAGGCGCTGGCGGCGATCGCCTCGGTCTCCGAGGTCTCGATTACCAGCCGCATCGCCCACGCGTCACACGCGACCCGGCTCGACGCGCGCAGCGGCGAGCTGCTGCCCGCGGCGCGCGCGATCGGCACCAGCGTCGAGGTTCGCGAGCTCTTCTTCAATACGCCGGCACGACGCAAGTTCCTGAAGACCGAGGCGACCGAGCTCGCCCATTGCCTCGAGGCCGTCCGGCGACAGGCGATCGTACGGCCCGACGTCGTCTTCTCGGTCTGGCACGACGGCAAGCCTGTCGCGCGATGGGCCGGCGCCACGCTCGCCACCCGGACCGCCGAGGTGCTCGGAGACGACTTCGCATCGCACAGCGTCGCGGTCGGCGTCGACCTCGGCGGGCTTCGCCTGTCGGGGCGCGCCGGCACGCCGGAATCGGCCCGCGGCCGCACCGATCTGCAGTACGTCTACGTCAATGGCCGCCACGTGCGCGACAAGCTGATCGCCCATGCTGTCCGATCTGCCTACGAGGACGTGCTGCACGGCGGCCGGCATCCCGCCTACCTGCTCTTCATCGACGTCGCGCCGGAGCGGGTCGACGTCAACGTCCATCCGACCAAGACCGAGGTGCGCTTTCGCGATTCGCGCGAGATTCACCAGGTGGTCCGCAAGGCGATCGAGGCGGCACTGGCGATCCCGCGTGGCGGCGCGGCCGGCGGCACCGCAGCGCCCGACCCATCTGCGCCGGCGGGCGCAGGTGCCGGCGCGACGTCGACGCTGCAGCGGACGATTGCGTGGCCGTCGGCCTCGGGCCTGCGCGTCGACGAACCGGTGCCGTCGTTCTGGACCCGCCCATTCGCCGCCACGTACCCGGCTCGAGATGGCGGCCACGAGGCGACACCGGACGACAGCGGCAGCCCTGCGCAGGATTCCGGCGACTGGCCACTCGGCCGCGCCCTCGCCCAGATCGCCGGCACGTTCGTGCTCGCGGAAAACGCGGCCGGGCTCGTCATCGTCGACATGCACGCAGCGCACGAGCGCGTCGTCTACGAGCGGCTGAAGGCCGACCTCGACGGCGTCGCCGCAGCGGTCCAGCCACTGCTCATCGCCGTTCCTTTCGCGGCGAGCGACGCCGAGATCGCGGTGGCCGAAACGCATGTCGAGGTGCTGCGCGCACTCGGGCTCGACCTGTCGCCGCTGGCGGCCGGAACGCTCGCCTTGCGCTCGGTGCCAGCTGCGCTCTCAGGCGGCGATGTCGTCGAGCTGGCGCGCAGCGTCCTCGCCGAGCTGGCGGAGCTCGGTACCAGCAGCGCGCTGGAGCGCGCCCGCGATCGGCTGCTCTCGACCATGGCCTGCCACGGCGCCGTCCGCGCCAATCGACAGCTCACGCTCGACGAGATGAACGCCCTGCTTCGCGACATGGAGCGCACCGACCGGGCCGACCAGTGCAACCACGGCCGGCCGACCTGGCGCCAGCTCACGCTGCGCGAGCTCGACCAGATGTTCTGGCGCGGCCGATGAGCCGCCGGGCCGTTCCCAAGGCGAATGCCGCAGCGCTCAGCGCGGAGGTTGCCTGATGAGCGACAACGACACACCCGCGCCGGCGGATGGAACCCTGCGCCTGTCCAAGCGCATGAGCGAGCTCGGCCTGTCATCGCGGCGCGAGGCCGACGTGTGGATCGCGCGCGGCTGGGTCCGTGTCGATGGCCGCGTCGTCAGCGAGCTCGGCTCGCGCGTCTTGCCGAGCCAGCGCGTGACCATCGATCCGCGGGCGCGCCGCGAGCAGGCCGAGCAAGTCACCGTGCTGCTCAACAAGCCGGTCGGCTATGTCAGCGGCCAAGCCGAGGATGGTTACCGCCCGGCCCGCGTGCTGGTCACGCCGGACAGCCGCTGGCGCGAGGACCGTTCGCCGCTTCGCTTCATGCCGCAGCACCTGAAGAGCCTGGTGCCGGCCGGCCGGCTCGACATCGATTCGGTCGGCCTGCTGGTGCTGACGCAGGACGGCCGGATCGCCAAGCAGCTCATCGGCGAAGACAGCAGCATCGACAAGGAATACCTCGTGCGCGTCGCGACCCCGGGCAATGCGCCGCTGGCGCCGGCCGCCCTGGCAATGCTGCGTCACGGCCTCTCGCTCGACGGCGAGGCGCTGTTGCCAGCGGTCGTCGAATGGGTCAACGCCGACCAGCTCCGCTTCGTCCTGCAAGAGGGCAAGAAGCGGCAGATCCGCCGCATGTGCGAGGCGGTCGGCCTGCAGGTGCTCGGCCTGAAGCGCGTGCGCATCGGCGCTGTCGGGCTCGGCGCCCTGCCGACCGGACAGTGGCGCTACCTCGGCGCCGACGAACGCTTCAATGCAGGTTGAGGTGGCCGCCGAACAACCCGAGCAGACCGATGACGATCAGATAGATCGCGACGATGAAGTTGAGCAGGCGCGGCACGATCAGGATGAGGATGCCGGCGATCAAGGCCAGGAGCGGGCCGATGCTGAGAGTGAGATTCATGGGACTGCCTTTTCTTGACAACGAAGAAACGCTGGCCGCTCCGCTACTGGATACGGCGAACCGACGAGACCTGGCGCGTCAGACCGCCCATGTGCGGGTAGCGGCCCGGCCGGTACACGGCGCAGCTTCCCGCGAAGCGCGCATCGGTGCACAGCTCCCAGGTGCCGCTGTGAACGATGACCGAGGCAGTGCGATCGTTGAATGCGAAGCGCTCGAAATCGCGCATGTCGCTGTTGACGCCGAGCCGCTCGCCGCCGAAGTCAGGCTCGGAGAACAACTCGAGGCCGGCGACTCCTGAGGGCGGTGCCGGCAGAACTGGAACGACCGGCACGGCTGCCTGCGGCGGCGGCAGGGGCGGCGGTGGTGGCGGCGGCCCGTCGCTACTCGGACGGATCGACGAGATGACGCGATCGAAGCCGATCGCGCTCAGATCGTCGTAGCGACCCGGCCCGAAGATGCGGCAATCGCCGCGATAGAAGCTGTCGCGGCAAGCGAGCCAGTTGCCCGACTCGACATACATCGAGGCCGTTGCATCGTTGAAGCTGGAGCGCTCGAGATCGCCGACCGGGCTGGACACGGCCAGGCTGGTGCCGCGCAGGCCGCGTTCGCTGTAGAGGATCGCCCGGCCGATCGACTGCGGCGGCACCGGCGGCGCGCCGGCCGAGATGACGACCGGTGCATCGCTCGCCGGGCGCAACAGCCGCGCCGAGGCGATGCGGCCGGCCATGCCGTAGCCGAGCTCGCCGTAGCGGCCCGGCGCATAGGTCCGGCAGTCGCCGGTGAAGCCGGCATCGGAGCACAGCTCCCAGGTTCCTTGCGTGACGATGACGCTGGCGGCCCGATCGTTGAAGCCGCTGTCGCGCAGCGTCGCCGCGTCGCCGGCAAGCTGCAGGGACGCGCCTTCGAAGCCTGGCCGATCGAACAGCTGGATCGCACCGCGCCCGTAGTCGTAGTAGCTGCCGCGGCTCTCGCCGTAGCTGCCGACTTCGCGGGCCGAGCTGATGCGGTCGTTCAGTCGGCGATCGAGCTGCGGATATTCGCCGCGCACGAACGTCTGGCAAAAGCCCTTGAATTCGGCATCGGTGCAAACCTCCCAGCGTCCCGAGGTGACGACGATGCTCGATGCGCGATCGTTGAAGCCCGTCCTGGCGATGCTGGGCGTCCAGCCGCGCAAGGTCAGCTGGGCGCCGGCGTAGTCGGCGTGCTCGTAGAGCGTGATCTCGGCCGCGCTCGCGGTCCGACCGATCGCCACCGCGGCGAGACCGGCGATCAACATGGCGCAGGCGTGCCGTGCGGTCTTGTTCAATGCGTCCCCTTCGTCGTTGCAGGCGAGTGTGGGCCGCACGCTCGCCGGCACCATCGGATTCGCCTGCCCGATCGCGTGAGCACGCGCGCCAGGCCGTTGTCGGCGCGGTCCTACCTGCTACCCTCGCCGCGTGACCAGCGCGCTCGCCTGCATCTGCATCGCCGGGCCGACGGCCTCCGGCAAGAGCGAGGTGGCCATGGCTGCCGCCGAGCGGCTGGCGACAAGCCGCCGGGTCGAGATCGTCAGCGTCGATTCAGCGCAGGTGTATCGCGGCATGGACATCGGCACGGCCAAGCCGGACACCAGCGAGCGTGCCGCGGTCCCGCATCACCTGATCGACATCGTCGAGCCGACCGAACGCTACTCGGCCGCACGCTTCGTCGCCGACGCAACGCGCCTGATCGCCGACATCGCGTCGCGCGGCGCCCTGCCCCTGCTCGTCGGCGGCACCATGCTGTATTTCAAGGCGCTGTTCGATGGCCTCGACACCATGCCCGAGGCCGATGTGACGATCCGCGCCGCGATCGACGCGCAGGCCGGTCGCGACGGCTGGCCGGCGCTGCACGCCGAGCTCGCACGCGTCGATCCGGCGACCGCGGCTCGCCTCTCGGTCAACGACGCGCAACGCATCCAGCGTGCGCTCGAGGTCTACCGCTCGAGCGGCAAACCCCTGTCGGCATGGCACACCGCGCGGCCGCGTGCCGAGCCGCCGCCGATCGTTTCGCTCGAACCGGCCGATCGCGCCTGGCTGCACGGGCGCATCGAGGAGCGCTTCGCGCGCATGCTCGATGCGGGCCTGGTCGATGAAGTGCGCGGCCTGCGTGCGCGAGGCGACCTGCGCGCCGAGACGCCCTCCATGCGTGCGGTCGGCTATCGCCAGACCTGGGCGGCGCTCGATGCCGGCGATCTGGTGAACCTGAAAGCGGCCGGCTCCGCCGCCACCCGCCAGCTCGCCAAGCGTCAGCTCACCTGGCTGCGCGCCATGCCGACGCGCCGGATCGTCGCCTGCGACAGCCCGACGGCGCGGCGCGACGCCGCCGAGCTCGTGCTGCGGCTGGCCTCTGCCTGAGCCGCGAGCCCGCATGCCGCTGCTCGAGATCGTCTCGTTGACGAAGCGCTACGGCGACACCACGGTGTTCACGCACGTCGACCTCGCCGTCAAGGCGGGCGAGTTCGTGGCGATCCTCGGCGAGTCGGGCGTCGGCAAGTCGACGCTGCTCAACTGCATCGCCGGGCTCGACCGGGTGGATGCCGGCAGCGTCCACATCGCCGGCGCCGACGTCCACGCACTCGCCGAGCCGGCGCAGGCGGTCTTTCGCCGCGACCATCTCGGCTTCGTCTTCCAGGCATTCCATGTGTTGCCGCATCTCACGGTCGCCGCCAATGTCGCGTTGCCGCTGCTGCTGCAGCATCGCGGCGACCACGTGCGCGTCGAAGCGATGCTCGCGGCCGTCGGTCTCGACGGGTTCGGCGCGCGCCTGCCGCAGACGCTCTCCGGCGGCCAGCTGCAACGCGTCGCGATCGCGCGCGCCGTCGTGCATCGCCCGCAGCTCATCCTCGCCGACGAACCGACCGGCAACCTCGATCCGGCGACGGCCGATCGCATCCTGTCGTTGCTGGTCGAGCAGGTGCGCGACCAGCGCGCTGCCTGCGTGTTGGCGACGCATTCGCGCGCCGCAGCCGCGCGCGCCGACCGCGTCGTGACGCTGACGCCGGCGGGCATCCAGCCCTGAGATGCTCGAGCTGCTGCGCCGACTCTCCTGGCCGGAGCTGCGCCACCATCCGTGGCGCACTGCTGCCGCGCTCATCGCGGTGACGCTCGGCGTCGCTCTCGCCTTCTCCGTCCACCTCATCAACGCGTCGGCGCTGGCGGAGTTCAGCGCCGCGGTGCGCGCCGTCGATGGCGTGCCCGACCTGCAGATCGTCGGCCCGACAGAGGGCTTCGACGAGACGTTCTACGAGCGCGTCGCGCAATCGCCGTTCGTGGCGGTGGCGAGCCCGGTCGTCGAGGTGCGCACCGACGCGATCGACGCGAGCGGGCACCGGGTCGCCCTTCGCATCGTCGGCGTCGACGCGCTCGTCGTCGCGTCGCTGGCGCCGGCGCTGTTGCCGTTGCCGCGTGCCGGTTCGGGGCGCTTCGCCAGCATCGACCCGCACGCGCTCTTCCTCAATGCCGAAGCGGAGCGACGGCTCGCGGGCGGCACTGCGGACACCGTCACCGTGCTGACGACATCGGGCCGCGCATCGCTGCAGCGCGCGGGCAGCATCGCCGCCGG